>JAQUFK010000208.1 GCA_028684695.1 Methanosarcinaceae archaeon
CCTTCATGCCAAGCTTTTAAGGAGGATAAATATCCTTTTCCGGGGTGTCTCCAATTGAAAGCACTTCGTGAGGTTTGAGCTTGAGGTTCTCAAGAGCCATTTTAAAGAGCTTGGAATCGGGTTTTTTAAAGCCGTAATCCGAAGAGAGAATTATGAATTTGAAGTGCTGATATAAACCTAAAAATATTAGTTCCTCTTCCGTAAAAACTCTCTGGGCTTTAGAGCCCAAACATTTGGAAACAGCTCTGTATTTTTCAAGTAGCTGCAGGCTCAGAGAATAGGCTTTCAGTTTTCGTAATGAGGCCGTTTGAAAGACTTTTGCAGCCTCGCTTCCAAGCTCTAGAGGCTCGATTTTTCTATAAGCATTTTCGGCACAGATCTCCGAAAAGATTGTTTCAATACGGATCTCGGGATACGACTGCCCGGAATTTTCCAGCTTGGCTCTTCCTTTCCATTTATAGAACTCAGCGTAAAACCCCTGAGTCTTCAGCTCAGGGGTAGTTCACAACAGTCAATTTCAAAAAAAATGCTCCAGTTTTTTTACTTCAGCCCAACTCTTTCCCAGGCTTCCTCAATATGCATGGCGCACATCCCTATTTTTTTTGCTGGGTTGATTTCGTTTTCATAGGAATCTCCGATTGAAAGGACGGATTTGGGTTCATATTCTAGCCCCAGACGTTCAAGAGCAAGCATAAAGAGTCTGAGATCGGGTTTTTTATAACCCCTATCAGATGAAAAAATTACAAAATCAAAATAATCATGCAGCCCCAGAAAGCGTAGTTCAAGTTCGGAAAAAACCCGCTGTCCGTTTGAGATTATGCATTTTGGGATATTGATGCAATGTTCAATTAATTTTATACTCTGCGGAAAAGGTCTGAGTTTACGCAAGGAAGCGGCCCTAAAGACTCTGGCAGTCTCGCTTCCAAGTATTGTGTCATTAATTCTCCAGATTGCATTTTCCCGGCAGATTTCAGAAAAAATTTCTTCCACCCTGACTTCTGGATATCTTTCCAAAGATTCGTCCATTTTTTCTCTGACCTTGAGCATGTAAGCCTCCCGCAGCTTTTCCGGATCAATTTTTACTCCCTGATATGAAAGCCAGTTGCTTATTATCTCATAAGTTTCGTAGCTGTGTGCATCCGTATGAATATCTATAAGAGTCATATAGCAATCAAAAATGACTCCTTTGACCTGACAGGTCTCAAAATTAAGTTCTTCCTCCCCTTTTTTTCTTTCTAGAGGAAAAGCTCCAAGCTCCCTTTTGCTTGCATGGCTATTTTCTTCTTCCCCTCTTCCTTCTCTTAAATAGTTGCTGTACATAATTTTCCCCCTTATTTTCTGATCCCTTTCCTTCTTTGGATTCAGAAAAGCTAATTGTTTTTATCTTTCGGATTCGTGGTTTTTTGAATCCTTTATTTTTATAAGATTGCTTTCAGGCATGCAATTGCTTCCTGGATTAGGTACTTTCGATATTCGCTTCTGTGCAATCTGGCTGATCGAAGGAGGCCTACGCTCATATAAAATGGCAGAATTTCCGTAATCTGTCTGAATTCGGCTTCGTTTTCAGAATACTCCCAAAGAAAATGCCCAATATAGGGTTCAGCCTTAAAATCTCCCCCTTTCTGCCGCTCAAAATAAGTCTTAAGTTCTGCAGATAGAATCCCCAAGTCTCGGATTGGGTTTCCGTGCTGCCAGGAACTTTCAAAGTCAAGCGCATAAGGTTTTCCTTTGCGGAAAATATAGTTTGCAGGATGCACATCCCTATGGAGCATACATCCCCAGTCTCTGTCTAAAAGAGGGCTGTACCACCATTTTCCAAGCAGCTGATTAAAGTCTTCTCGGGTTTTTTGCTCAAGCCTGAGCTGATCAAGAATTTCATGAAAATTTGAAAATTCTTTTTTTTTATCATATGAAGAAATTGTACGGGTATGGAGCTTGCGAAGAAGACCTGCAACTCCACTCAGTCTCTCATAAAGTCGGGTTTCGTGTTTTAAATACCAAGAAAGGGCTTTTCCCGGAATATATTCGGTAACAAGGACGCAGTGAAAATCTTTGTTTATAGCAATAGGCCTTGCAACATCGATTACAGATGCGGCCTTTTCCAGGTTTTGGTATTCGTTTAACATTCCTTTATATGGATTATACTTTCTGAGACTGCCTGTAGGTTCGGCAAAAAATTTTGCTATAACACTTAAGTCTTCCCCTTTAAAGGCATATCTACAAACCGTATGGGAAGCTGAGCTGTATTTGAAGACGGAAACCTTGCAGGCTTTGTTCTGAATTCTGTTCCTGAGGATTTTGACTAGCCAGTCTCTAAAAGGATCCCCTGGCGTTAGAGTATTTACGTGGTATTGTGCCAGCTATATTTCCCTCCCCTGCAAGCGGGTTTGAGCCCCTTTTCCCTTAAAATAGGCTTTTTGACCCCGTGGATTCCCATAAAGCCTAAAAGAAATTTTGCTGAAATATATATTGGGTTGACTCTTATAGAACGCAGCGTTAAAACCCCTGAGGCTTTAGCTCAGGGGATATAAGCGTCAACTTACCCCTGATTCCGTATGTAATATACTGCTGCCTTTTTGATAACATTTCCTATAGAAGAAACGAAATATCCCTCACTCCATAACGTCTTTTCTCTTCGGTAAAACCTACCAAAGCCCAGATAATTTTACTGGAAAAACATCTCGGGAGCTGTAGGTATATCTATAACTGGGCTTTAAACCTCAAGCTCAAGACATATGAGCAGACTGGAAAATCAATTTCCCAGTTTGAGCTTAACAAGCAAATTCCCATTCTTAAAAAGGAAAAGGAATGGTTAAAAGAAGTGAATTCTCAATCATTACAGGGAATGACTCGAAACC
>JAQUFK010000050.1 GCA_028684695.1 Methanosarcinaceae archaeon
TCGTAGTAAGACTGGATGTTTCCTGCAAGCCCTGCCATATCTCCATGCAAACCTCCTCTTTCAAGGGTAGGAGTCAAGTGGTCAATAATCAGGGCATTTCCACGGTATTCCGCAGTTAAACCTTCCCCTACATTTGCCACAATATAGGGGTAGATATTCGGAAGATCCTGGAGCAGGAGTGGAGCCCATTCAGCTGTGCGGTTTAGCCCATACGCCGAACCAGGAAGCCATTCATGGGTGCCATGAGTCCCGAGATGAATAAGAGCATCAGGCTGCCATTCTTCATTCATATTTAGCCAGAGGTAAAACGCAATATACTGATGTGGAGGAGGTAGAATACTGCTGTGGTACATGGCATTTTTGTTTTGCATAAAACCCCTTGTAGGCTGAGGCATGAGCCAGACATTCCCACAACGAACTGTAGGGAGTACAATATATCTACCGCTCTCATTTTCCCAAATCATATGGCTCTGTTCTGGATTAAGTTTTCCTTCCCAGGGGACTCCCCAATTCTCCAGCACTCCGTTCTTAAGTTCCTCTGGAAGCTCAGCCTCAAACCATTCTCTATAAGTCTCCATTGGCAGGAGCACCATGTCCCCAGTTTCAACCCCTGCTTGGACCATTGCCTCAAGTTCCCCAGGAGCCCAATTCCCTACATTTCTCCCATGACTCTGGATTCTATCTAGCATTTCCGTTGAGCTTTCCGGAATATTCTCAAGATTATAGTTCCTTTTGCTTTCATTCATACTTTGAAGTATAGAGACCATGCTCGAGATAGTGTCAAGATAACTTGCCCCAACATTGTCTTTTCCCGGAGGATAGTTGTAATAGATAATTGCAACGTTTTTCTCATTGTTATCTTTGAGTTTGAGTTCCGCCCAGTTTATTGAACGGTTTGCAATCCAGTCTATCTGTGAAGGTATTGCCTCAAATACTTCCTTGCCCGAGGAATCCTTGATACGCTTTCCGACTACGATGTACTCGAAAATCCCGTCTCTGTCCGGAGCCATAGTCTTACGGGCAACTTCAGTGCTGGGAATTCCTCGATTAGCATCGGCAGGGTCATCAGATTCCGAAGCCACAATGCCTTTTAAGACCGCCACGTCTAAGTCTCCCAGTTCTTTGATTCCCTTGGTATAGTTCTTATAATTAAGCGCAAAACTCTTGAGCGAAATCGCACACTGAATAAGAGGTTTACCGTTTTTGTCACGGTAAAAATAGGTAATGTTGTTAAAGGTCTCAAAACCTGCAATTACGTTGCAATCCTTGCTTTCAAGATCCCTTATAAGCGCATCCACGACTTCGAGATTCCCGCCCTTGTAATCATCTTTATGGAACCAGATTCCGATTGTAGGCTTTTTTGGATCATAGAGCCTGTGCTCCCCGTTTGAGCTATTACCATACCATTCGAGATATTCGGAGTTATTATCGAACCAGTACTTACCAACAGGAGAATCTGGGTGGTAAAGCCCTACAGGTAGGATTATGGGAGACGCAGACTCATCAGGTAATTCCCAGTCTGCAGTCAACTCAGATTTCTTCGAGAAGTTTTGGGCAAGGAATACTAAGAAATCACGAGAATTTTCCTTGAGGAACTCTTCTTTTACGCCAATATTGTAAAAGTATTTCTCAACCCTGCTTCCGTTTTCGTTTCCAGGATAGGCATAGTCATAATCAGACATATTAAACGAATCCCCTGAAGAAGAAGTAATGTCAATAAGAACAGTCCCATTTGCCTTTGCCCTTTTAAGGTCATCTCCAATATCATCAAAGACTTGGGGCCAAAGCATATAAGTAAATATGATATCCGGATTTCCGAGATCGACCTCCGAAAAATTAAATGCGGACTCATAATATGTCAGGTTCAGTTTGTCTTTATAAGGACTAGTGTTCCAGCCCTCTTCAAAAGCATCCTGAGTACCATAACTTATCACTGTTATATCAACGTGATTTTCATCAGCCAATACCGCTGCAGGTGTAAGCAGCAAAAGAAGCAAAGCACTTAATACCAATAAATTAGGTTTTATTCTTTGCATGTTATCCCTCTGATAATGTGCTGGCAGATCCGGGCGAATTTCCTGGCGGGAGTTTCCCGGAATGCCAAAAATAAATAAATAAATAAATAGATAGATAAATAATATATGAATAAGTAAATAGTTTAGATGTTAGAGATTTATACAGCCAGACTAAAAAATTAAATATAAAAAAATAAAAAAAAAGTTTACTTTTAATCGGGAGCTGTTGCGTTTGATTCCATACTTTTTTCATCTTCAGGCACGTAAATAACCTGACCATTTGCCAGCTTATATGCGGTCCCGAGAGCTTCGCCTGTTCCCCCTCCTATATTGTCAGTCATGTTCAAAACTTCGATTGGTTTTCCCTTTTCCTTGAGAATAATTTTCATATCCTGCTGGCCCGGATTTTTTACAATCGAGATATCTTCATCAGGATTAAGGAGCTCGGGAAGGTGATAAGACATAACAAGAGCAACCATCAAAGCCACGGAAAAAACCATCGCCACGTCAAAAAGGTTAGCAACCCCAGTAAGGGGATTTTGGTCTTCCTGGTCCGAAAGAAGATCCGTTCTATGATAGCGCCGGGATCTTCTCATGCAAGCTCTCCTACCTTTGCTTTATTTACTGTATTGCTTTCATCAAATTCAAGCGCCTTACTCTCCTCTCCCAATTCAAACCCTTGCCCATTCCATCGAGCTTCAGACTTCAGAGATTTATCCAAAACCTGGACATTCTCTTCTAAGGAATCCATGATATAATCGATATCCGACATATCTTCCCAGTACCATCTCCTTCGAACCTGGGTCAGGACATAGCCGATACTTCCTGCAAATAGACCTACAACTGTTGTGGCAAAAGCAATCATCAGATTGTTTGCAAGGGTTTCTATATCCCCCTGAGAAAGTCCTATAAGAGCAGGCCCAAGAGGAATGAGGGTGCCCATGAGCCCGAGCATAGGCGAGACGGTAGAGACGATCTTTGTTTTCTCAAGCCGTTTAGCCATTTTGATTTCGTATTCCTCGGCAAGTTTTTCGATTACGGAGAAGGAGCCTCCATCAAGCCGCTTAGAAGCCTCTTTTGCAAAAGCGCTGACCATGTAATTTTGCTTTAGCTCTTTTAGAGCCTTGGAAGCTTCTGAAAGCTTGGATTTCCTAAGAGAATCCTTTATTTTTTTACAGTTTTCTTCCAGGTTGTTTTTATCTCTATGCCGTTTTGAGTATTCGGAGAGAAATTCTCCAATATAGATTAAAGAGAAAAGCACAAGCATTACCAGAATAATTATCACTGGGTAAAGCAGGGCAGAAGAAAAGGTATACATTATCTCAAACAAAGAAGCTGCCATACTCATTGGTTATACCTCACACGTTCCAGGAAAAAGCCTCCGAGGACAAAAATCCCTAAGACTAACAAAGGAACGATTCCGCTGTCTCCTCCTTCAAGAGGAGTCAGGTTCATCTGTTTTGTATTCATATAAGCTGGAATAAGCAAAGCTCCGAGCAGATAGTAAATTCCAAGAAGGAGCATTGCACTTCCCAGGGTCTCGGGGGTTTTTCCCATTTTTTTGAAAAGAAAAGTCGAAGCAAGCACAGATACAAAAAAAGCTGTTCCCACAAGCAAGCCGATCTTCAATCCTCCGATTTCTAGACTTGAGGCAAGCAACATGCAAGAAATTGCCAGGGCCGCAAGACAGACCGGGCAGGGCATAGAAATTATAAGAAAAGTTTTTCTGGAAACATCATGTCCACTGTTCCATTTTTTTTGAGTGTAAATTCCAGCCCCAATCAAAAGGAGAGAGAGAAAAACGTGGAAATTCATTCCCATCGAGGAAATTTTCTGAAAGTTATCCATATTCACAAAATCAACAAAAGTACCGAGGACCAAAGACAGAATAAAATAACTTCCAGCTATCGCAAAAATTTCATTAGGTTTAAGATTTGAAAAGCCGCATCCTACACCCGTTTTTACACCGAAGATCAGAATCCCTAAAAGGACTCCTATAACAACTAAGCTTGTATTGTCCATTTTCCTTCCCTTCAGCATTTAGAGGAGTTTAATATAAAAATCGCAGGATTTGGATAACAATTATTAGCCTTTCGGATAATATGAAAAAAAAAGCATCTACTATCGTCTAAGAATGAGAGAAAATGCAAAAGAGAGTTACATTCCAATTTTAGAAAATTGGAAAAGCCTCCAAAATGTATTTATATATACCAACTAAATCAAGTACACTTGTGTTAAAGCTAACTTGCTTTTAGGAAAAATAAACTTTCATAAGTGTCCAAAATTAATGAAAAAAAGAAAAAAAGAGTATATGGTCCATGCTGGTAAATATTACGAATAACAAAATAAATACAAATGGTGGGAAACTTTTTAAGGCAATTTCAAGTGATACCCGCCTTTCCATCCTTGAACGCCTAAGCGAAGGCGAGATTCATATTTCAGGAATTGCCCGAGAACTTGGAATATCTGTGCCTGTGGCCGCCAAACATGTGAAAATCCTTGAGGAAGCCGAACTTGTGGAGAGGAAAAAGTTTGGAAACCTGCACATGATAGGTATTAAGCTCAACAATGTCTATTCCCTGCTGGACCATTTTGCGGAAAACAGTGTCTTAGAAGTCGAGAAAGGCACAAACCTTCTGGAAGCCTTAAAAGCCGTGGCTGCAGTTGAAATTACAAAAGTCGGCTCCATGACAAAAGTAATCTCAACGGATGGGGAAAAAGGGCTTTACCTTTACGAAGTAAACGGAAAGTCTCCAGATAAAACCGTGGACGAATTCAGATTTGACGAAGATGCAATTGTGGAATGGAAAAAATTGGTTCCCGTAACCAAAAAACGCCTCTTTGTAAATGTAAAAAAGGAAAAGGCAGAAAAAACATAAAGGTTTTTCTTTAAATCTTTTCGTTTTCGGAAACTCTAATTTTCGCAATCAATCCGAGATGGTCCTCATGAAAAGGCGCAAGTTCACGAGCTTTTAAAATCTCAAACTTTGGCTCAAAAGCTTCTTCTAGTTTTTTGACCTCGTTTTTGAAAACCTGCTTTGGAGAAGCTGTTGTATCAATACTTCTTGCCTTTAAAGAAAGCAGAAGAAAACCCTCTTTTTTCAAAAAACGAGCCGCATTTTTAGCAGCGATTTCCGCCTGATTGGGCTGGGCCACGTCTTGGAAAATCACATCCACAGCTCCCACAAGGTGAGCATAACGCTCAGGCCTTCCAGCATCAGCTAGAATCGGATGAATATTTTTCCTGCGATCGGCAAGTCCCAGAAGATTCCGCATACTGCGAGCTGAAAACTCAACCGCATAAACCGCACCTTCAGAGACAATATCCGAGACATGACTGACTGTTGTTCCGGTAGCAGCTCCAAGGTAAAGAACTCTTGAATCTTTCCTCAAAGGAACTTCAAACTTTTTTAAAACCATGGCTCCGAGTTTGCTTCTTCGAGGATCCCAGATCCGATATTCAATTCCTTCCAGAAAAAGCAATTTTTCTCCATAAACGTTGTGCCCAGGATCCAGATTTTTTGTGGAAAGCTGTTTTTTACCTTTTGTAATTTCAAAAATTTCATCGGAAAGTTCTCTGATTTCAGTCAGTTTAACATCCCCTCCCTTTCATAGAATTTGTAGCCGGCTTTGTATCGGAAGAAAATTTACCTTCTCTGCAGGACTTATTCTTTGCTTTTTCCTGCCCCCAACTTTTTCCCTTGGCTTTACCATTTCCTTTTCCAGGTCCTTTTCTTTTTTCGGAACTGCGGCTTTTTTCGGCTTTTATGCCAGATTTTTTAAGGGGAGGAGTCGGATACAAAGCCTTTATCCTCCCGACCTTCGCTTCGAGCTTTTCCAGAAGCTCAGGCCGCTTTTCTCCAGAATAAAGATCAACTCTAGCTGCAAGGGAAAGTTTTGCAGCAAGAGCTCTTGCAATTTTACCCCGAAGCCACCAAGGAGCCGTATTAATCAAGGGATGACTAAAGATTATTCCGTGTTTGGGGGAAGGCGCTCTTGCCCGCAGATGTTTAAAAAGAGCTTTATTAGCCCCAATGACCTGAATGGTGCTTGAAGGAAAACGGGCAAGTTGCGAAAGACCTCCCGCAAGACTGAGCAGCCGAGCTCCAAGCATCGGCCCTGCAAGCAGGGTGAGATTCGGAGCCCGAGTGTCCAGACTCTTCTCGATATAAATTTCAAGCTGTTTCCGCCGGGCATAAAGGCTGCAAAGGCTTTCGGCAAAAGCCTTGATCAGCGCTTCGTCAGCTTCTGGAAGTTCGGCTCCGATTGATACTTTGGCTTTTTCGTATAAGGGATCAAAAGGGCTTACATTTGCCCTGTTGCCGTATTTTGCAACGAAACTTGCAAGAGGCTCTCCGGTAAGTCCGGTTTCGGGAAAGTGGTTGCCATACCATTCAAAAAGTCTTTCCGAAAGAGAATTTGTAGTTTCATTGATATCATCTAGAGCCTCTACGGCCTGAATAATCCGCTGATCTACAGAAAGGGCTTTTGAGACCTGGAGTTTGGCTTTCCGGAGTGTAAGCTCGTGTAAAAGAGAATCATATTCAGCTCCAGATTCAAAAATTCCGTATTCAAGAGAGGCTTTGCGTAAATCAAAACCCGGAGGCGGAAGAAAACTTTTTGTCTCCGATAAAGTAAAAGAACGCTCTGTAAGTTCCCGCGGATCTTTTGAATAAAGAACGGATGCAAGAACTGCCCCCTCAGGGCTGAGCTCAAGGGTTCCAAACCAGCCTTCTACTTTCAAAATCTCCCCCCTGAAATTTCAGCCCCTTTATTTCGAGCACAGGTAAGAAAGACCTCTCCTCCAACCGATTCAGAAAGCATTTTCTGAACAGCGACTCCAAGGGCTTTGCCGCTTTTTTGATCTTTTACAAACCCAAAGACGACGGGGCCAAAAGAACTAATTCCGGCACCGTAAGCTCCGTTTTCTCTCAGATATTGTACAGTCTTCCGAATCAAAGAAGGTTGAAGTCCGACTTCCCGTTTCTTAAAGCCCAGAGCCTGAATTCGATTAATGGCTTTTCCAAAAGCTTCCAGATCTTCTTCAAGAAGAGCTGGGAGAAGCTGCATGAGTATTAGATGAGAAGTTTCTTGAACTTCGGCAAGCGGAACTGGACAAAACTTTTTAAAAATGTCAACCTCCTCTTGGTCATGGGCTCCTTCCGCAGTAGCTGGAACTGCAATAAGGATTGGCCAATCTGGAAAATCTCGCCTGAAAAGTACCGGGCCCGGGGGAACCCGGCTTGCCGAAGAAGGAGAAAAAGAACCTTTTTCCGAGAACTTGTGTCCCCCGTCCACGATAAACCCGCCGCTTTCAAAAGCCGCAACCCCGATTCCGGAAGTCCCTCCTCTTCCTACCGCGGTTGCAAGTTCTTGTACACTCAAGCCGAGCCCGTAAAGTTTGTTTACGGCCGCTGCGGCCGAAAGGGCAGACTGAGTTCCGGAGCCAAACCCTACATGGTCCGGAATATCCACATTGACCTGAAGGCTTATGCCCTCTCCTTTCGGAAGTACGGCCAAGGCCGCTTTTTTCATCCTTTCCGCAAATACGGAATCCCCCAGAACTTCTACACAATCCGCTTTTTGCGCAGAGATTTCCATACCCGGAGCTTCCAGAGCGATTCCTAAACCTCCGTCGACTCGGCCGGACTCGGCGTTCATATCAATGAGGCCCAGATGCAGTCTGGATGGAGACCTAATCCTGATCATAACGTTTTTTAATTCTCTTTAATTATTCATAAAGCTTGGGACGGATTTGGGGATTCCAAAGTCCCTTTTCGGAAAATTTAAAGAATTTGGGGAGCAAAAACCAGTTTAGAAAAAAAGAGAAACTCCTTTGAGAACCCACATTTTAAAAGAACACAGAAATGGCTGGAAAAATAGATTTAGATTCTGAAAACTTATTCTTAAGTTTTTAAATTCTCGGCCTCTGAACCTGAAAGGGGGGATTTTAGGAATGTCAGAAGAGGGTTTAGAAGCACTAAGGTTCTGGATAGCAGGCATGATTTTTTTATTTCTGGGGCTACTTATTGTTTTTTTCATGATTTTGAGGCAGGGATAAGCGTTAGGGTTTCAATTCCCAAATTTCGCTACCTTTTTTTAGAGACAGTCGATTAATATATGATATCTGAGCTTTTAGAGCCTTCCTAGCTTTTATCAGAAAGTAGGGAGAAGTAGTTCACAAGAGACTAAAACATAATTTTAAAATATGGAGATTGCCCTTTGTTTCCACTGGAGCTCTCAGCATGAAATGCGCCCTTTGTGAAGAAAAAAACTGTTATACAGGAAAAGATTGTACCGACTTTTCAGAAGAAATCGTTTATGAAGACGAAGCCCTCAGATCCATGCAGATCTCGGCTGAAATCGAAGCCCGTTACTACATGCAAAAAACCAGACTTGAAGAAATAATCCTCTATGCACAGAAAATGAAATACCGGAAACTCGGAATTGCCTTTTGCATAGGGTTTCAAAAAGAGGCAAAAACCCTTCATCGAATCCTTGCCCGGAATTTTGAGGTTCATTCGGTCTGCTGCAAGGTCTGCGGGCTTGAAAAGGAAAAGTTCGGACTTGAAAAATTGTACGGAAAAGGCTTTGAAGCCACCTGCAACCCCCTCGGACAGGCTGAAGCACTTAACAAAGAAAAGACGGAGCTAAACCTTATCCTCGGGCTCTGTATCGGGCACGACATCCTTTTTACACAGCACTCAACCGCTCCTGTAACGACCTTTGTGGTCAAAGACAGAGTGCTGGCTCACAACCCAGTAGGAGCACTTTATTCAGGCTACTACCTAAAAAAACGCTTCGAGATAGAGGAATAAAGCGCCGGAGAAGAGACTCCGGTTTTCAATTTTTGAGCTGCTTGTTTCTTTTTATTAGCTTTTCTGGCTTTATCTATTCCGTTTTCATTCCGTTTTCATTCCGTTTTTATTCTGTTTTATTCCGTTTTCATTTCTTTTGCAATCTTTACTCACTTTCTCTCTACTTCTTACTCCACTTCTAATCCACTTCTAATCTACTTCTAATCTACTTCTCAATCAACTTCTTACTCTGAATACATTCACCCTGCTCTTACAACTTAAATATAAGAAGAATTAAAACATGACAGCATTGTAATCGTATTGGAGCTTAGAGGATTTATCTAGTTTTATACCCTTTTTAAGAGCTCCTTCTAAGATTTCTTTTTGCGTTTGGTAGATCAGGGATAGCATGAAGCTGGCAGATGACATCGATGAAAAAGAGTTTGTGGATTCGGAATATTTAAAAGAATGGGAAGAGGAATCCCCAGTTCCTGCATCCGATTTATCCAAAGTTTCCGAATTATCTGAATTCTCCGAATTACCCGGATTATCCAGATTATCCGCACCTCCCTCTTCTGAAATTTCAAAAAATTCCCGAAAAGCTCGCATGTATAAAGTGCTTCAGCAGTATTTTGGTTACAGCTCTTTTCGACCTTTGCAGGAGAAAATCATCAAGGATGTCCTGGATCGAAAAGACGTCTTTGTCCTTATGCCAACAGGGGGAGGCAAATCGCTTTGCTACCAACTTCCTGCCCTTTTACAAGAAGGAGTCACGGTGGTAGTCTCGCCTTTGATTTCTCTTATGAAAGATCAGGTAGACGGGCTTGAGGCTAGCGGCATTGCTGCGGCCTGTATGAATAGTACAATGAAGGCTAAAGAAATACGAGATGTGAAAGTTGCCTTTCTTGAAAACCGGATAAAGATCCTCTATGTAGCGCCCGAACGCCTTATGATGCCTTCGACTCTATCCCTTCTAAAAAGAGGGAAAGTCAGTCTTTTTGCAATCGATGAAGCTCACTGCATCTCAGAATGGGGACACGATTTCAGACCCGAGTACAGAAAACTAAAACTCTTAAGAGATTCTATCAGAGGCTTTTCAGAGGTGCCAGTAATTGCACTTACGGCAACGGCAACGGAAAGGGTTAGAAAAGATATCATCTCCCAACTCAAGCTCTCCCTTGACCCCAAAACAGGGCCATATGTAGCTAGTTTTAACCGAGAGAACCTATACTATGAAGTCCGACCCAAAAAAGAAACCTTTTCTGAAATTTCCGATTATCTACGCCAGCATAGAGGAGAGGCCGGAATCATCTACTGCCAGAGCCGAAATAATGTGGAGGCTCTGACTGCAAAATTGCTCAGAGCAGGCTTTCGAACCCTACCCTACCACGCAGGCCTAAATGATTCCGAAAGGGCCCGAAATCAGGACCGATTCCTCAAAGATGATGTGGATATAATTGTTGCAACAATTGCTTTTGGGATGGGAATTGACAAATCCAATGTCCGCTTCGTCATCCACTATGATCTTCCAAGAAACCTTGAAAGTTATTACCAGGAAACAGGCCGTGGAGGCCGGGATGGGGGACCTTGCGAATGTATTCTTTTTTTCAGCCGAGGAGACCGCTTCAAAATCGAGTATTTTATTCAGCAAAAGGAAAACGAAAAAGAAAAAGATCTGGCGCTTGTCCAGCTCCGGCAGATGGTGGCCTACTGCGAAAGCAGGCAATGCCGAAGGAAAATTCTACTCGAATACTTTGGGGAGCAGACTACTGGAAATTGTAGAAACTGTGATTCCTGTCTTTATCCAAAAGCTACTTTTAATGGGACCGAAGCTGCAAAGAAGCTACTTACCTGTGTTCAAGAACTCAAACAGCGTTTCGGAACAAACTATGTAATCGATGTCCTTTATGGCTCTAGAAATAAAAAAATAAAAGCTAACCGCCATGACCACCTAAAAACTCACGGCAGCGGTAGAGAATTTACAAAAGATCAATGGAAAGCTCTTGTTAGTGAAATGACCAGTTCCGGAATCCTGGAGGTTAGAGGAGCGCGTTATCCTCTTTTGAAGCTCAATGCCAAAAGTAGAAAGATCCTGCGAGGAAAGGAAAGAGTAGAACTTGCGCAGCCGCCGGGCTATAGTATTGAGAAAGCCGGAAAAGAGTATGGAAAAGCCTTGGAGAATAGGAAAGAGAGAATAAAATTTGGGACCATATCTTCGAAAGATTTTGAAAATTCTGAAAACTCCACGAATTTAAAAGGAGCAAAAGCTGAAAATACCGCCCGTAAAAACCCTGAAGGCTCAGGGATTTCTGAGCTTGAGCCCTCTTCCTCGATTCAAAAATCCGGGCTGAAAGCCTCTCCCCAGCAAACAGATGCAGGATATGATCCCCTTCTTTTTGAGAGGTTGCGAAGGCTTAGAAAAGAAATTGCCCTAAAGAAGAATCTGCCTCCCTATATCATCTTTTCCGACACAAGCCTCCGGGAAATGGCAGAAAAAAGCCCCAAAACCCAGGAAGAATTCCATCAGATTACAGGAGTAGGAGACCATAAACTCCGGAAGTATGGAGCTCAGTTTCTACAGGAAATCGCAAACTATCGTAAGGAAAGCAGAGCTTTTACTAAAAGCTCAATTCCGGAAAAAAAAGTTCAAAGAGTACCTGCTCCTGAGAGTACAACCCCAGAAAAACCCGGAACTGAAGCTATTGAAAAAACTCGGCCAGTTCCGGAAATAAAGCGAAGGTATCTAGATACAAGTATTCAGGATTGGAGCAGCCAACCCAAACTTCCAA
>JAQUFK010000051.1:0-10225 GCA_028684695.1 Methanosarcinaceae archaeon
CACTAGTTTCCAGTTCCTTTACCGATTTCCGTACGCAGGCCAGCCTTGTTTTGTATGAGTGAATGTCGTTTACGTTACGAGTCATATATAATCGGCCTTTATTATATATATTCAAACATATATAGAATACTGAGGATCAAGACTTGAGTCAATTCAAAAATCATTCCTTAATGTGATACAGTTTTATTCAGATTTTCTAAAAATCCAAAAACTTCACGGAATTGTTGGGAAATTTCATACACAAAAATGTTGAATCTCACATTCCGAACCCTGGTGCACTTGTGTCAAGATACTGCACAAAAGGATCATTTTGCTGACACGAAGTCAACAAAACAACCTGGAATCGTGCATTATTTGCCTATATTAGCAGGGGTTCGAAATGTGCATTGAATTTCAAAAAAAGAATTTTTAATTTGGAATTATTAATACTAATAATGGGTATTATCCAAAATGGTTCAATAAATATTGAAATGCGTGTTTATAGATTTTTTATAAGTCCTGGTTTCTCCTCCTTTACCAAAACGAGCAAAATGTGATGTAAATAATTTATTGTTCCTTTTACTCTGTTTTCAACATATCCAATAATTTTTGCCCCGACTTGTTTTCCATCAAAAATTTCAATAACTCAGGGATGTTTTCTTCATTTTCTTTGATCTTCTCAAGGTTGCGGCAATCGAGGACAAGCCCACACTGACTGCAGAACTGATCTGTAGATTTCAATACATTGTGGCACCTGGGGCACTTATCAAGCTTCACAACATGTTCCTTTTCAGTTTTCAGACCATATTTTTCGTATATGTGTTCATTCATCTGTTTATCGGCAAAATTAGCATATATTTCCATCATTTGATTACTGCCTCGTGCCCATGCCGCACGATGCTTGACTGCCTGGTCATTTAAGTCATCTAAAATCCATGAGGTAATTGCAGTGTGTCTTAGGGCATGAGGATTCATTGGTTTGTTTACTCCTGCCACACATGCAATTTTCTTTAATCTTTTGTTGATGGTGTTGTAGCTCAGTGGCCCTGAATTTATATTCAATGACGTCCAAAGAGGTGCTTCTGGATCATTTTTTCGTGGATGAACACTCAACCACTGATTAAGATATCCTGTAGACCAGGTTAGAGGAATACCTTTTGCCTGAGCTGTTTTTTTACAACGACTGGTGTTGCTTATGTAAATTACAGCCCCAAATTTGTTAAACACTACATGTTTTATTTTGCATGAAGCAAATGCCCCAACTCTCAGTCCACCATCAAAAAGCACAGCAATCATTGCTTTGTCACGCGGATGCCAGCATGCCTCAAGGAGCTTGGAGATCTCATCTTGTGTATGGATATCTCCAGGTTGCACTTGAGTTCCAATCTTACCCAGTTTCAATTTTCGCACCCATTTTGGAATATCATCCTCATCTTCACACATTGTGCGATAGAATTTTTTGATAAGTTTTTTATAGTTCCGCACCTCCCCCTGCGAAACCTTTTTAATGTCTTCCAGATGAATTAATAAATCATCGAAGGTGTCTTCATCAACTTTGTCTAAGTTTCCTGTGTATCCAACAGTCTTGAGGTTGGCAATCATCCTAAAAATAAGATTCACGTAATTTGTAATCGTGCTTTTTGCCAGTCCTTGCCTGCGACAACTTCGGACGAATTTTTTGATTAATCCTTTGTTTTCGTCACTGGTCTCCAGAGTTTCAATTCGATTCAAAACTCCAATAAATCGGGTGTCATAGCTGTGAATGTCATCTATGCTTCGAGTCATTTTGTATCACAATTTTCCTGGATACATGTGCATAGGACCTCACAATATGTTTTTGGAGTCCCCATCGGAGCATAAAACATATTGTAAGATCCTAGTTACAGGTCTTTTTTAATATTTTTTTGATAGAATCAGTATTTTTTATTTTGCTCTTCTTTTCTGGATCCAGTTTTGAAAATCAGTGAACTATATAAATAATAAAGCGTTCATGCAATCATCAAGCTTCAAATCCTAAAAAGCGGATCTACTCTCTTTCCGGAGGAAAGACGACTTTTACAATCTCTCTTTATATAGGTCAAGGGCGCAAGCTTTCGCTGCTAAATCGCTTTTCCTAATAGGTTTTCTTAAAGGCCTTGGCTTTAAAAATGGTGAGT
Organism: Methanosarcinaceae archaeon; assembly: GCA_028684695.1. GTDB lineage: Archaea > Halobacteriota > Methanosarcinia > Methanosarcinales > Methanosarcinaceae > JAQVBP01. The sequence continues at coordinate 2,136 of JAQUFK010000051.1, forward strand.
CTCAATGTCACAGGTAAAAGATTTAAGATGGAAAAATGGAATTCGGGTTTCCGAACTTGTTGATTTCTACGAACATATTGGTTTTCAGAGCGTGGAACTTCAGAAGGCTTCCGAGGTCATAGTGAAAATGAAAAAAGATTCTGCAAAGGTCTTTTTGACTTTCACCTCCAACATGGTTACCTCGGGGCTCAGGGGTTTTTTCGCTCAGCTCCTTGAACTTGGCGTTGCTGATATAATTGTTACAACCGTAGGAGGGCTTGAAGAAGACATCATGAAGGCAAGCGGAGAAGTTTTTCAGATCGGAAACTTCCAAACCGACGATGTCGAATTGCATGAGCAGGGGATAAACCGGGTCGGAAACTTGCTCATTCGAAACGAGAGCTACATGAACTTTGAAGACCTTATGTCTGATATCCTTCACAAACTTTATGAAAAGAAAGCCCGCTGGGCCGTCTCGGACCTATTGCGAGAAATCGGGCTTATGCTAAATGATTCAGCTTCCATCCTCTATCAGGCTGCAAAAAACAACGTGCCTGTCTTTTGTCCTGCAATCACAGACGGAGCTTTTGGCTTTCACCTCTACCTTTTCCAACAGGATCACCCTGATTTCGTAGTCGATGTCGTAAAAGACTTTGGAAATATTCTCTTAGTTACGAGCCAAGATGATAAAAAAGGGGTAATTGCTCTTGGAGGTTCAATTTCAAAACATCATGCAATCCTTGCCACTCTCCTCAACGGAGGGGCCGAATATGCCGTCTACATGACAACTGCCCACAGGACCTCGGGCAGCATGTCGGGTGCAAACACAAATGAGGCCAAGTCCTGGGGAAAAGTAAAAGACGAAAGCGACGTTGCAACCGTTATCGGAGATGTAACAATAACTTTTCCTCTTGCCATGATGCGAGCCCTTGACGAACTTTCGGATGAAGGGTTGCTGAAAGTGGCGGAAAGGCAGGAATAAATTAAAGTTAACATCAAAAGTCAAGTAAAAATATAAGGAAATCCCAAACATGAGCATTCCATCCCCCAAATTCACCTTATCAAAAAAGGTCATCCTTGAGCAATACCGAAAGGCTGAAGAGCTTGCAGAGCTCGTCTCTTACAGTTCCAAAACAAACCCTGCAATCACTCCAATTCTTGAAGAACTGACCGATTCTCTTTTTAGTGTCCACATGCCAAATGAACTCAAACACATCCAGGACCGTTCCCGTGTAATATTTTTGGCTCAAGGCTGGACCGAAGCTCAGATCCTTAAACTCTACGAGCAGGGAATCCGACATTTTGTCGTGGATAACGAGTTTGATTTAGATATTTTGCTCTCGGTCCTTAAAAGCCGGGCCTGGAAAATTACTCTTTCTCTCAGGCTCAAACTCAAAGAAAACTCCATCAGAACCGAACGCTACTTTGTCTTTGGGATGCCTTCAGAAACAATTAATCGAAGAGTTGCGGAATTAAAAGGTCATCCTTCCCTTGAAAAGCTTGGAGTTCACTTCCACAGAAAAACCCAGAATGTAAGCGAATGGAAACTCAGGCGGGATATTGAAGCTGTGCTCTCTCCGGAAACTCTTCAAACTATTGATCTTTTGAACATCGGAGGAGGTCTGCCTGCCCGTTATGCAAACAGCAACGCCAACGTCCTTGATGGAATCTTTCGGCGCATAAGAGAATTTCGGAAATGGTTGAATGGACTGGGAATCGAACTCATAATTGAGCCTGGAAGGTTCATTGCAGCTCCTGCAGGCAAACTTGTTACGTATGTTACGGGAGTGTATGAAAACAATATCGTGGTCAATGCTTCGGTCTACAATTCTGACATGGATGCAATCCTTGTACCCGCAAAGCTCCTTATTGAAAACGAAATGGAAGCTAAAAGTGGCAAGCCTTATGTAATCAAAGGCTGTACGCCTTGTTCCATGGACCTTTTCAGGTATAGAGTCTACCTTGAATCCGAACCTAAGATCGGAGACAAGATTACCTTTATTAATGCAGGAGCCTACAATTTTGCCTCTAACTTCTGCGACCTTGAAGAAATCCAAACTACAATTCTAGCTTAAAAGCGAAGAACTTAAAAAGTTTGAGAAGCTTAAGAGGGACAAGTTTAAGCAACAAGCTGGCCTTCTGATTTCATTAAATTTTCTTTATTTGTGGGCCGGCTTTTGTATCCTGAACACTGTATCCCAACTCTTTTACCTTGGCCCTCAAGCTGTCCGCTTTTTCCCACTGTTTATTTTCCCGGGCTGTTTCTCTCTTCTCAACTAATTTTAGGACCTCAATTGGAATTTTTTTATCTTTTTTTTCAAAGAGCCCCAGTACTGCTGCAAAGCTTTTGTACTGAATCAGGAGTTTTTCCAGAACTTCTCGATTTTTTCCCTTTTCTAAGTATGTGTTTGCACTTCTGGAAAGCTTCCGAAAGACCTTAAGGGCTTTTGGAGTATCAAGGTCAGCCTCAAGCGCGGTTTTGAATTCAGCTTCGAATAATGGTAGGCTTTCAAGAGTTTTGCGATCCGCAGGATAGTGGCTTAAATTGGCTGAAGGCAGCAAAAACTCCAGTTTCTCAAAAGTTTCTCTGAGTCGAGAGTAGTTATTTTTTGCGTTTTCGGCAAAGGCTTTCGTATAATCAAGTTTTTTCCGGTAATGGACTGAGAGGAACATAAAACGGACAACTTCTCCTCCGTATTCTTCCACAATCTCGGGCAAAGTAAAGAAGTTGCCCTTTGATTTACTCATCTTTTCGCCATTTACAATCAGATGCTCCCCGTGAATCCAGTAGCGAACAAAAGGCTTTCCTGTGGCTCCTTCGGCCTGAGCAATTTCATTTTCATGGTGCGGAAAGATAAGATCTACTCCTCCGGTGTGGATATCCAGAGTCGGGCCAAAAGCTTCCATAGCCATGACCGAACACTCGGTGTGCCAGCCGGGTCTAACCTTTCCCCAGGGACTCTCATAATAAATCCCCCGCATAATTTCTTTAGGGGAAGAGGCTTTTAGAAGGGCAAAATCGCGAGGATTATCTTTTGCATACTCGTCTACATCCACTGAAGCCCCGATCTTTATCTTCTTCGAATCAAGCTTTGAAAGTTTTCCGTAATTTGGAAAGCTTGAGATTTTGAAGTAAACAGAGCCTTCTTTTTCATAGGCAAGCCCTTTTTCAATAAGTTTTTGGGAGAGCTTAATCATTCCGGCCAGGTTTTCTGTAGCTTTTGGGTACTCGGAAGCTCTTTTTATATTTAGCAGGTCAAGCCCTTTGAAAAATTCTTCTGTGTATTTTTCCGTAAAAGTTTTGAGGGTCATTTCTGCCTTTCCCGAGTCCCGGATGGTTTTATCATCGATATCCGTGATATTCATTACAAGTTTTACTTCGTATCCTAGGTATTCAAGGGTCCGGACAAGCAGGTCTGTCATAAAAAAAGTTCTGTAATTTCCTATATGGGGTAGATTATAAACCGTGGGCCCGCAGGCGTAAATCGAGACTTGGGCAGGATCTTGGGGAATAAAAATTTCTTTTTTCCGAGAAAGGGTATTGTAAACCTCTAGCATAAAGGGTAATTTGTGGATTGTAGGGTATTTAGTTTTACTGTTTCCGAATGAAAGCTTTTTTGAGATTTTCATAAGGTTGGGGTGAACTTCCAATCGAGTTTCATCTCAATAATTATATATTTATACTTTCATTTACATTTCTGATTTAACTAAGCTTTTGGGAATCTTAATTGAAGAAGCCTTGTCAAAAAGAAAAGCGAATAACAGCGTAAAGCAATTTAGTGTATATTAAATACCAGGAACTTCATATAAATCTATAATTTATATAGAATTCTATCCTCCCTAAACTTTGACTTCTAAAAGCTAATCTATCGAAATTCTATCGGAATTTCATTTTCAAAAACGGACAATTCTGAAAAGAACAATTACCAGGGAACCCGTATGAGCGAAGAAATATTAAACGCGTTAAACGCTGCAGGGCTTGATGTGCTTGCCTGTATGCACTGCGGCACATGCACCGGGAGCTGCCCGTCCGGAAGGCATACCAGTCTCAATACCAGAAGAATGCTTAGAGCTGCTCGAAAGAATCGCAATATCCTCTCTGACGAGAGGCTGTGGCTTTGCACAACCTGCTATACTTGCCAGGAACGCTGCCCTAGGCAGCTTCCGATTACCGATGCCTTGCTTGAAATAAGGAGGCTTGCAGTCCGAAAAGGCTTCATGCTCCCCGAACACAGGAAAGTTTCCGAACTTGTCCTGAAATACGGGCATGCAGTTCCGCTTAATGAGGAAACGCAGAAAAAAAGAGAAGAGTTAGGGCTTGAGCCTCTGCCCGAAACGGTTCGGAAATATCCAGAAGCTCTAAAAGAGGTGCAGACCCTCCTTAGAGCCTGTAAATTTGAGAAATTGCTAGCTGAAAAATAAAGGATGGGCCTTTTATGAAAAACCTATCATTATTTCTTGGCTGTATTGTCCCGAACCGTTATCCGGGAATTGAAAAAGCCACTACGATCTGTCTTGAAAAGCTTGGATTTGATTCAACTCCCCTTTCAGGAGCTTCTTGCTGTCCTGCTCCTGGTGTTTTCAAGTCTTTTGACAAAGCGAGTTGGCTAGCTCTTGCAGCTCGAAACGTGGTGCTCTCCGAGAGAATGGATAGAGACCTGCTTACGCTCTGTAATGGCTGCTATGCTTCCCTTAATGACGCAAACCGGGAACTAAAAAAGGATCCTGCCCTGAAAAATGAGACAAACGGCTATTTAAAAGAAATCGGGCTTGAGTTTAAAGGAAAAACTGAAGTCAGACACATTATAGAACTTCTTTATGAATTTCCGGGCCCTGATAAGCTCAAAAGCTTTCTCACAACTCCTCTGGACTTGAAAGTGGCTCTTCACTATGGCTGCCATCTGATTAAACCTTCCAAGGAAAGAAAGCTTGGAGATCCGGAATGTCCAGATTTTTTTGATGAACTTGTGGAAGCTACCGGCGCAAAAAGTGTAGACTACACCGACAAATTGATGTGTTGTGGGGCAGGGGGAGGAGTTCGTTCAGGCCATCTCCGAGAATCTCTGGAGCTGCTTGAGCACAAACTCGCCTGTATCCAAGAAGCAAAAGTGGATTGTATTGTCAATGCTTGTCCTTTTTGCCATCTTCAGTTTGATCGGGGTCAGCTTGCTGTAAATGAGGAATTTGGAACTGAGTATTCTATTCCTGAGCTTCACTATTCGCAGCTTTTGGGGCTGGCTCTCGGAGCTTCTCCAGCCGAGCTTGGGCTTGAACAAAATGGGGTCCAGAATTTGGAATTTTTAGCAAAAGTTTATGAGATAAGTGCTGGCTTAAGGTGAATCCTTCAATAGATCCCCTTGTCTCTATAGCAAAAAAGGACTGGAGCCAAAGCTTAGACCCATTCCCGAACCTTACGCTCTTTTTTGAATGGCTGGGGCTTTCGGGGCCTATTAGGCTCCTTAGAACCAGTTCTTTCAGTATTTAGAAATCGTAGTTCCTCTTCGGGAAGATGGAGGGCTGGAGCTGCGGAATTTTCGGAAAAAAGGATTTCGTTTATCGTATCCAATCCAAGCATTAGGTTTAACTCAGCACCGTCTTCGTTTAAAAGACGCGCCTGACCTTTAGGGTTACAGGCAGCTTCGAATTCGGAGGCTTCTTTTTTAGGAATTCCAAAGTCCTCTTTTCCAAATCCACAGACCTTGCAGCAGACTGAATAAATCTCGAAGTATCTGGAAAGAATATTATAGACAAGCCGAGCTTCTTTTTCATATTCGATTGCAAAGGCGATTCCTATTTTTGTATACTCCATTTTTTTTGCATAGATTACTATTTCTTCAAGTTTCCTTTTTTTCTCAGATTCGGCCTGAAAAAGAGCAGAAATCAAAAGCTCTTTTTTTTCCTTTTCACTGTACTCAAGTTCTGATTTTATAAGAGAACAATTTCTACCTTGCAAACAGTCTTTTTTCTTACATAATATACACTGCATTTTTCTTCCCAGCTATTTTTAGATCCTAGATAAGAGTTTTCCAGAAGGGGTCATCCTCAATTCCTATATATAGTATTTTGCCTCCTTATCTAAAGTTATTCCTATCAAGGCTTTTTCTGTAATATTCTTTTTGCATTTTATATTTTTTTCAGGTTCATCCTTAAAAAAACCAAAATCTATATATTTTAACTTACTATTTTTGTTATGGATACGATGAAATCAAAAATGAACCATTATTTTGCGTCAATGACCCTGCTTTCAGGCTTTATTCTGGCGCTGATGGGTATTGGTTTTGCTCTATCTGTAAATCTTACAAGAAGATCCGACCCTGGAGAGATAGCTATAACCTATACCTTTATTGGTTTCGGGTTATCCCTTATCCTTATAGGCATTAACTTAATGATTATAAAGCCAAAGGAGTATCACCGCATAGCGGTGGTAGGAGGGCTTATCCTAAGCTGGGTCGGGGTGGGAGCCTTTTACCTGATTTATCCAGAGGGCTGGAAGTATCCGAATGTCACTTTTGTGGCCGCTGCCTATGCAATGGGAATCTGCCTGCTTGCGGGAAACGCTTTTGCAAACACGGTCTTATACCAGATTGAAGAGCGTGCAAGGCTACTTTTACAGGAGAAAACTGATAAAGAACAAGATCATAATGAGGAAGATATTGATAAAGAGGTTCAGAAAGCTCTTGAAAGATCTTTTTCAAGAGAGGAAGAATTCTCGAATTTCAATCTGGGAATAAAAGAGAAGGGTTATGATTTTATTCTTGGAAAAGCGTTAACTGATTCCGAGGAACAGAAAATAACCTTTAATGACGATATTTCAGAAGTTGGAGCCTTGCACTATGCCCGCGGTGACAAACTGAAAGTTAATGACAAAGGGCTGGATTCAGCTTCGATGCTACTTGCTCAGACCATTAACAAGAACTCGTCTGTAAAGAATCAACCTGCAAATTCTTTAAATAAGAATAACACAAAGAACATAAGAATATTTGATAATCTGAAAAAGATCTTCAAGAGGCACAAAAATGGCAAAAGGACTTGATGTAGGAACAATGAATATTATCTGCGCAGACAAAGGAGACGGTTCTATTTCTTTTGCTCAGCAGAGAAACGCATTTCTTGAAATGGAATCGAATGACCTGACAAAGCACATGCTTGATAATTCAAAAGTGCTCTACACCCAGCGGGGAAGCAACCTTAACGTGCTCGGAGAAGATGCCTTTAAGTTCTCCAATGTTTTTAACAAGCACATCCGAAGGCCCATGAAACAGGGAATCATCAGCCCTGACGAGAAAGATTCCGTCCCTATGATTAAGGTAATTATCGAAAGGGTGCTTGGAGCTCCTGAAAAGAAAGATGAAGTGCTCTACGTTTCTGTCCCTGCAAACCCTGTGGATGATCAGTTAAATGTACTTTACCACAGCAAGACTGTAGAAGCTCTTGCAAAAAAACTCGGCTACAGAACTTTCCCAATTGATGAAGGGCTCGCTGTGGTTTATTCCGAACTCAGTGACTCGAATTTCACAGGAGTCGGAGTCAGTATAGGCGCCGGAATGACCAATGTAAGCGTTGCGTACATGGCAACTCCTATTGTTTCTTTCAGTATTGCAAGAGGCGGAGACTGGATTGACGAACAGGTAGCAACCTCAACTGGGATGGCCAAGGAAAGGATTACCTCGATTAAGGAAACTGATTTTTCCCTTGGGGCGGAGTATGAACTTGGAAGCGTCCAGGGAGCCCTTGCCGTCTACTATGATGCTCTTCTAACCTATGTTCTTCAGCACCTTAAGAGAAAACTCTCAGAAACCGCCCCTCCAGACGCAGAGTTCCAGGTTGCAATTGCAGGGGGAAGCACCAGAGCAAAGGGTTTTGTGGAAATGTTTGAGAATAGGCTAAATGAAGCAGAACTGCCTATTAAGATTTCCGGAATCAAGAAAAGCAGATATATTACCCCAGGTACCCGAGATTCCAGAGATCCTCTCTACGCAATTGCAAGAGGCTGTCTGATTGCAGCTCTTACAAAAGAGGCAAGCTTAGAAGCAGAAGCCTCTCAGAGCCAGGTTGCAGAGCCTGTAGGCGCCGAAGAAGAAGAGTAAAACCTCCTCTGAAATCTCATAGCA
>JAQUFK010000051.1:10325-11571 GCA_028684695.1 Methanosarcinaceae archaeon
TCTTTTTTATATGTATTATAATAAGCAATATGGGGCCTGAGATGAAAAACAGACTCAAGGTTTTTAGAGCAATGCATGATCTGACTCAAGAAGGTCTTGCCGAAAAAGTAGGAGTAACCCGACAGACGATTCATGCAATCGAGAAGGGAAAATATGCTCCTTCTCTTGATCTGGCTTTCAGGCTTTCTAGATTTTTTGAAGTCCAGATTGAAGAGCTTTTTTTTTATGAAGAAACTAAGAAATAATCCTTTCTCCTCTATAGAAGGGAGTACAAAACTTTTGAGATTTTGATTCAGTGTAAATTTACAGGCTCCAATATGGGGACAAATTTTGCCCCTTCTTGGGGCCGTTTTTCTGGATAAGCTCTATAATAAGCTTTCCTTTTTGGAGCATTTTTTTCAGGTTTTTCAATAATAATTCAAAAAGCTCTTCAGCTCCTTACTAAGGTTTGCTTTCCCAGGCTTAAGGACACAAACAAACCTGAATACAAAAAGAATATAATAATAATAATTTAAGGAGCCTTGGCCCCCTGGGATTGCTCCAAGTTTATTTTGTTCGAGCAAGGAAAGCTTCCCTTTGGGTATGGAGCTTTAGCTTTTCGAAATGAGCATATTTACTTGTTAAATAAGTTTATAAATGAGGCTTCAAATAATAGAAATTACAGTCCTGAGGATCCAGATTTCTGTGGAACTGGAAAAACTTGGCTGTGTAAGGCAAGGGAATCTCAGAAGTATACACAAGGAGGAATTCTATGATGCAAGCTTTTATAGTGGAACATTACCTTGGAAAGGAAGTTGACATATACTGTGGCGGTCCGGATGTTTTCCGAGGAAAAGTTGAAGCCTGTGCCGACAATGTCCTGACGCTTGGCAAAGATGGAAAGCTCACTCATATAGCAATTGATAAAATCATTGCTGTCTGGGTGCAATGAGTCCGAGTTCAAGCCAAAATTCAAGGCAAAAACTCTGAGCTGGGCAAGGAAAAAGCAAAGCAATTCCTTCCCGCATATCTAATTTTTTTAAAAACATGATCTTTTTATTAGGCTCTTTTTATCGTGATCTTTTTATCAGGCTTTTTCATTTAATATTTCTATTTTTTATGTAAAAGTTCCTCCCTTTCTGTGGCTTGCTGCATGAGAGGCAATAAATTCTCTCATAAGTTTTGCCCCAAGCATTGCCGCCTGTCCGGAATCGTACTCTGGAGCTATTTCTACAATATCAAAACCTATCGCAAAGGGAGCCAGTGT
>JAQUFK010000209.1 GCA_028684695.1 Methanosarcinaceae archaeon
CTCTCCCTTGGTGAGATGGTTTAAAAGAGCATAAAAATCATTCTGAACTCCTGCAGGAATTCGAACAACTGCAATCCAGGACCCATCATTTTGCCACTCGTTTTTGAGCATGGCCCCGAAATTGGCAACCTCTCCGTACGCTTTAGGAGCGTACTCGGGAGGGATTTTCACAGCAACATTAACTTCTTCAAAGCGTATTGGGATAAGTGGACGAATAGCTTTCATTGCAATCTTTACAAGCTGGTCCACACTTTTTAGAGGATCTATATGCACCTTGGCCTCTTCCATAGCCCTTTCGATTCGGGTCGGGGGATGGGGCGCCCGAGTCTGAGGATTTATTGCATTTCTTGCAATGGTATGGATAACCTTTTTCCTCTTTTCTTCTAACATACGCTTTCTCTGTTCGCTGGTAAGCTGAAGTTCCCCGCTTTTGAGGATCACAGCGGCAATCTCGAAGGAGTCGGTGGTCTTAAAAGTATTAAGAATATCAGATTCGGCTGCCCTGTCTCCTCTGCTTGCGTCTTCAAAGATGGTTTCTACGGCAAGCACCTCTTCAAGCTTAACCTTCTCTCCTCTCTTATAAGCCAGAGCCCCATCCGGTTCCACTAAAACTTCGAAATGTTTACTGCCCCGTTTGAGTCGCGCAATTACAGCGTCATCAAGAGATACCATTTTTGAATACCTTCTATTACTAAAAATCTGAGAATCAAAAGATTCTCTGTCTAAACATACTCTAAATTACTTACTTATGTATTACTCTTCTTCCTCTGCACTCCCGTGCTTCACAATAACTTGCTCAACATATTTTTCAACTTCTTCAGGGACAAGTTTCCTAAAGTGCCTGTCCTTTAGAGTTACCACTCCTACTTCAATGGTTGCAGCGTCGAATTTCCCTTCCGAAGCCTTATAAAGGGCTTCCATTCCGAGCAGGATTGAGGCCTCAATATCCATATCTTCCTTGTAATCTGCCTCAAAGACTTCGACTACGGCATTCCTTCCAGCTCCGATGGCTGTTGCTTTGTATTCAAGCAAAGCTCCGCTCGGGTCGGTTTCAAAAAGCCTTGGTTTGTGGTCGTCAACTCCTGCGATCAGAAGAGCTGTGCCGTAGGGGCGGACTCCGCCATACTGAGTATAAGTCTGCTTGTGGTCGCAGATCTTTTTGGAAATAACCTCAACCCCGATAGGTTCATCATAGGAAACCCGGTTAATCTGAGCTTCTACCCTTGCCCTGTCAATAAGAGCACGGGCATCAGCTACCAATCCGGAAGTTGCAGCTCCTATATGATCGTCAATCTGAAATATCTTTTCAATTGATTCAGCTTCCACGAGTCTGCTTGTTATCCTTTTGTCAACAAGCAACACAACTCCTTCGGCTGCTTTTATTCCCACCGCAGTTGTTCCCCGTTTGACTGCCTCACGGGCGTATTCGACCTGAAAAAGCCGTCCATCCGGGCTAAAAACAGTAATTGCCCTATCATAACCCATCTGTGGTGCCATCTGCATATTTTCATTCTCCTTGTCTCATTTACAAACGCCTTAACCGGTCTTAAACCAAGCCCCTGAAAAATTAGGAGGCAGGAAAAGACCACTGATCTGCCAGTACTGGCCCCGTAAGTTATACCCGGGCCGCAGCTTTACGCAAACCTCTGGATAAGATCCCTTTTTCGAGTTTCACGGGTAGTTCGGTTCTCAGAGAGCTTCCACTTTGCTTTTACTTTATAAGTTCTCAGGCGAAATCGTTTCTTTTTCCGTTCATTTAAACCTTAACAAGAGCGCCAGAAGCCTAAAGCTTACGTTGATAAAGTTCTTCGATTTAATTCAGTTAATAAAGTGTCTTTACTCCGTTATAACGCTTGTGAAGGCAAAACCCTTCGAAAATACCGGTTTGCACCTGCGTTTGAGGGGAAAGGAAAAGGAATTATTCCTGAACCTAAAGCTAGCCTTCCAATTATTATTTTCAAAGTAATCAAAGCTTCCAAAGCCTCAAATGATTTAGTTTAAGTGCTCTGCTTTTATCTTAAAAGCTGTTCTTCCTTCAAGAAACTTTTCAGTTGCTCCCTTTATGGTGCCGGATACTCCAAGCACATGCACTGCCGCTTTCTTTCTGTTCACCTGTGTAAGCGCGGCAAGAGCAGCTCGAGTTTCACTAAGTTTTGTATGAGCACACTGAATAATTCCCAGCCCTGCCTCAAAACCGAGCACTTTAAGGTCGCATTCACTTACCGCTGCATCCCCAAGCAGGGAACATGCAGCGAAATAAATTTCTCGGGAAAATTCTCCCCTGCTAGGTTCGGCATTTGAAATTAGCTCAATTGCAAGATAGCGTTTTCTAGGCCGAAGGGAAGGCAAGAGGCGTTTCAAAGGAGCTCACCTTCTTCAAAATTATTCAAGACTTCCACTCCCGGCCTTATAGAACCTGCAGAAAGCCTCTTCCTTGCAAGAATTTTATCCGGAACGGTGCTAAGAGCTTCCAGAGCCTCTGCTTCTTCCATTCCAAAAAGCTGTGCAAAAGCAGCCATTTCCCTTGGAGCTCGCAGGTCAAAGCAGGATGCAGCATCGCTTGATAAGAGCAGAGCTACTTCGTACTTTCTGGCAAGCTCAAGCGTAGCCCTATAAGCTGAAAGCAAGCGCACCCTCCAAAAACCCCTTGAATAAAGAAGAGGACTCAAGCTCAGCCCGATAGCCACATCGTTCTCTCCAGCAGCTTTTGCAAGGACTTGGTTTAACCCTCGCCCTTTCTCGGCAAAAGAGATCGGAA
>JAQUFK010000210.1 GCA_028684695.1 Methanosarcinaceae archaeon
AGTCCTGGTAATAAGCCCAAATTTTCGGTAGCCCATAGGGCTGCCATCCCGCCCAATTCTGGAGTTTATTTTTATTCCAGCCTCGGCAAGAGTTTTTACCCTGTCTGTAATGTAGGGAATATCAAAGTCTTGGTGATTATAACCCACAACAATGTCGGGGTCGTATTCGCAGAAAAGTTCAAAGAATTTGTTTAGCATCTCCCCTTCATTGGGGAAAGAAAGAACGTCCAAATCGGCGCCTTCAACCGGTTTTGCGACCAGAATCAGAGTTTGATGCCCTTTATATTCAGGCTCAAAAGAAAAACTGATCATGATAACCGGAGATTTTTCAGGAGAAGGCATTCCCCCATCCAAGGGCAGACATTCAATATCAAATGCTAAATAACGAAGAGGAGCATTTGAAAGGTTATCTATTTTCTGAACTTCAGAGGTAAAAATTACAGAATCGCAAGCAAAATCTCCGCATTTTCCATTTTTGCCATTTAACCCAAGTTCGGCCACAAATTCGGCATATTTTTCGGATTCGTCCTCTGCAAAGACCCAGTCCATTCCCCCAAAACCCCGGTCAACCAAAAAACGATTCCTAAATAAAATATCAGTTTCGTAGACCTCTTTGACTCCATGTATTTTTAAGATTTCATCTCTGATTAAAGGCACGTCTCTTGGCAGAAAGGTTGTGATCTTGAGCATGTTTTTCTTGGCTTTTTGATACCCTACAGGCTCAAACTTTTTAACGATTTCAACCTTTTTCACCTGCTCAAAAGTATCCTTTATGAGTCGGCCTATGGTATCCAGGTCTCCTTCGGCCCGGAGATAAAAATAAGGCTCAAACCCAGGCACAAGGCAACAAACACTCCTGCCGTCAGCTCCCCTTCCGAAAAGCCGGATGACCGGCTGATTATTGAGAACTTTATAATCCACATCCAAGACCTGAAAATCCATGGGCAAATTTACTGTTTTACCTAAACATATACCTTTTGTTATGAGGGGGCAAAGAGAACTCGCCCCGAGTAAAGCTTCAGAAGGTTTACGCTGAGTCCTATAAAGCGCTTTTCAGAACTCAATTGTTTTGAAGAATATTTAGATATTGTTCACAAAACCCAATTATATCTGGGGCTTTGATTTTTCGCCCTATATCCAGACATTCTTCCAAACATTGAATAGCTCTTTCAGATTTCCCAAGATGAATATAGGCCAACCCCAAATTTCCAAGAACTAGGCCTTCTAAGCGCTGATCTCCCATTTCTTTAGAGATTTTAAGCGCTTCTTCATAAGAAGAAAAGACTTTTTTTGATTCCCCTAAATTACGATATTCTGAGCCTAAATTGCCAAGGATTTCCCCTAGTCCTTTTCTGTCTCCGCTTTTTATTGCAATCTCTAGAGCCTTTTTATAATATTGAATTGCTTTTCGAATTTCTCCTAGCTGAATGGAGGCGTCCCCTAAATTTTTAAGACTATTTCCTTCTCCTCGAAGATCCCCAATTTCTTTAGAGATATTAAAAGCAGCTTCATAAAAAGAGATTGCTTTTCTTATTTCACCTAAACGAAGAAAGGCATTCCCTAAATTACCGATGTGATTTCTCTTTCCTCGAAGATCCCCAACTTCTTCAGAAATATTAAAAGCAGCTTCATAAAAAGAGATTGCTTTTCGAATTTCTCCTAGCTGAAGATAGGAATTTCCTAAATTGCCAAGACATGTACCTTCCCCTCTGCGCGCCTTGATTTCCTTCGCAATTTTAAGGGCTTCCTCATGATAGAAAATGGCTTTTCTTGCATCTCCTAAATCAAGAAAGGCGTTTCCCAAATTGCCAAAATATATACATTCTCCTCGTTTGTCTTCAACTTCTTTAGCAGTTTTGAGACCAATATTATAATAAGAAATAGCTTTTTTTGGCTCTCCTAATTGTCTATATTCAACACCTAAATTTCCAAGAAAATTTCCGATCCTGAAGCTGTCCCCTATTTCATTTGCAAGCCCTAGAGCTTTTTCATAATATTGAATTGCTTTTCGAGGTTTTCCCAATTGACTGTACGCAATCCCTAAATTGCCAAGGACTGCGCATTCTCCCCCTCTGTCTCCAACATTTCTATATAGTTTTAAAGAAGCAATGAAATATTTAATGGCCTCTTCAGGATAACCTATCAGTAATCTAATCATTCCAAGATTAGAATTCCAGTAAGCCAGTTTATGAGGAGCAGTAGAGCTTTTATTCGTATGTTCTCGTAATAAGCGTGAATAATAATTCCACCTATCCTCAAGTTCTTTTTTGCTTAAAAATGCAAGATCTGAATCCCACAAATCAAGTGGGGTTGAGAGCTTTAGTTCATTTTCCATTTCAAACTCAGTGAACTGCCCGCTAAATCTAAAGATTTAACGGGCTTCCTGCTTCATACTCCAGAGCGATCTCTGCGAGTCCACAGGCCCTTCCCCCCGTTCCGGCGGTGTCAAGTTCCTATCAGATTTTGATCCTGTAATGCAAATTTTTTGATATTTATTGCAGCATTTATATCCCTATCATGCAATGTTCCACATAGAGGACATTTCCAGCCCCTATCTTTCAGAGTTATTTTAGAATTAACCTTGATACCGCTTTACCTTCTGTTTCATAGGACTTGAGTTTATTTTCCAGCGCCCAATAATAGGTGAACCTACAAGCCCCAATATGCTTTAAGAACAATTCTTCTTGCTCTTTATTTGGATACAGCCTGAACTTGGAGGCTTTCAACATACAACATACAAT
>JAQUFK010000052.1 GCA_028684695.1 Methanosarcinaceae archaeon
AGACCTTAGAGGGATTGAAACACGAGTGTGGAGGGTATCTTCACAGGAGGAAGTTCAAAAGTTAAAATCAGACCTTAGAGGGATTGAAACGGTCTCCGGCTCGATGATGCGGAATAGATCAAGCCCTGTTAAAATCAGACCTTAGAGGGATTGAAACGGTTTTTTGTCTTACATCTGGGGCACTCGATTGGCTTGTTAAAATCAGACCTTAGAGGGATTGAAACGAGGCCGCGCGGTGGGTAATCATCGGGATAGAATCGTTAAAATCAGACCTTAGAGGGATTGAAACTCTATAAGTCCGGGTGGAGTTGTCGATTCATTCGAAAGTTAAAATCAGACCTTAGAGGGAGTGAAACCTCGAGACACTAGACGAAACTGCACGACGTGTTGCGGTTAAAATCAGACCTTAGAGGGAGTGAAACACATCTCTTGATAATACTTACGACATCTATATAATAGTTAAAATCAGACCTTAGAGGGAGTGAAACATTTGTTGATCTCGATACACGGGAGTTCTTGAATCTAAATAAAGCTGATCGGTAATTACGCCGAATGATAGAGAATTTAAGGAGGGTAATTAAATGAAGATATTGGCTGTACAGGGAAGCCCAAAGGAAAAGGGTAATACTGCATTGCTGCTCAATCATTATCTACGTGGAATAGAAGAAAACTATCGTAATGCAGAGATCAGCAGGGTGTTTTTGCAGGAAAAAAACATTTGAACCCTGCAGAGGGTGCTATACGTGTGTAGAGACAAAAGGGGGTTGTGTTATTCAAGATGATATGCATATTCTGTATCAGAAAATAATAGCGGCAGATGCCTTGGTCTTTGCCACACCTATATATTGGTGGAGTATAACTGCCCAGTTAAAAACATTTGTGGACAGGTTCTGTCCCCTTAGTTCTGAAGATTTAAAAGGCAAGAAATTTGTTTTGCTGATGACTTACGGAGCAGCACTACCTAATTCAGGCCCTGAAATGGTAGAAAACATGTTCAAAGAGATTATAAACAATTTTGAAATGGATTTTGTTCAAGTTTATAGCACTTGCACCGAGGAATATCTCCCTGTTGCAGAAAACAAGGATGCACAAGATACTGTTTATGACTTAGGTAAGAATCTATTTGTTCGCTAAAGGTCCTGTATCTTAATACTTTCTTCATGCAAAAAATGGCTTTTTTGAGATATCTAACATTAATTACTGCGTTCGCGTTTAAATCAGACCTATGAGGAAAGTATCCATATTCTTCTTAAAGATAAATAAGCATATTAATCCTTTTTTCTAGATATTAGCTAGATATAATACTTTTTTGAAAAAATAACGCTCATAAAGAGATCTATTTTGAATATAAGAAATTTAGAAGAATTAATTCAAATTTTAAAAGCTTATTAATGTTTATTGCTTGGTGAACATATAATATAAATTCGGTATGTAATAAAGCTGTCCCAAAAGGGAAGAGGGGGTAAATTGGAATTGATATTTTATAGAATAATAAAAAATAACGATTTTTTTGTGATACAAAAGCTTTATGTATTATGCTAATTATTTTCGTAAAACAGAAATATAATTGGGTTACGGAAAAATGCAATTAATATATTAAAATAGGAGGACAAAAGATGAAAAATATAATTTTTTATGAAAGCCCAACAGGAAACACTAAAACAAGAGTTGAAGAAAGCAAAGATACTCTATTAAAATATAAAAATGGAGTTAAACCGCCCAAAATCATAAATTTGCAGTCAACCGCTTTGCCAAATGAGAAAAAGTTCATCAAGGAAATGAGGATCAGCAGGCTATGAATACCCTTCTCACGCTTACAAAAACATACATGTCGGGGAGAAAAATCCTGCTTCCTGGAGCTCTGCTCCTCTCAGCAATCAGTTCTCTGATGGGGATATTGCCTTTTATTTTTATTTGGTTAATTGTCAAAGAACTCCTAACCTCTCAAACGGGATCCGCCCAGCTTATCAATACCTATGCTTGGGGAGCTCTGGGCACCGCAGTTGGAGGAGTCATTATTTACTTTTTGGCACTTATGTTGTCCCACCTTGCCGCATTCAGGGCAGAAACCAATATGCGACGACAGGCGATGCAAAAAATAGTGCAAATGCCCCTTGGCTTTTTTGACAGTAATACAAGTGGACAAATCCGTAAAATAATAGATGATAATGCCAGTATAACCCATAGTTTTCTGGCCCACCAACTACCAGACCTTGCAGGCAGTATACTCATGCCACTTGCAGCCTTGGTATTAATTTTTGTTTTTGACGGACGGCTTGGGCTTGCCTGTCTTGTCCCTATAATAACGTCCATAATGATAATGGGATTTATGATGGGGACACAAGGGCGTTATTTTATGCAAGCTTACATGGACTCTTTAGAAGAAATGAATAACGAAGCCGTTGAATATGTGCGGGGAATACCCGTAGTAAAAGTTTTTCAGCAAACAATTTATTCCTTCAAGAATTTTTATAATAGTATCACAAAATATAGAGATATGGTGTATCAATACACACTGATGTGGGAAAAACCAATGACCACTTATACAGTGATCATCCACGGATTTGCCTATATTCTGGTGCCGGTTGCTATACTATTAATTGGAAATTCGGAAAACTACGTAGCAATACTACTAGATCTATTTTTATACATCTTGATCACCCCGGTTTTTGCCCAAAGTATCATGAAAAGCATGTATCTAAACCAAGCCCTAGGCCAAGCCAGCGAAGCCGTTAACCGAATAGAGGATTTAACAAATGTAAAACCCTTGCCTGAATCAAGGAATCCAAAACCCATAACAACCCACGAAATATGTTTTAAAGAGGTCTCATTTAGTTACCCAGGAAGTAAACAAAAAGCAATTGACAATATAAGTTTCAAAATTCCCGAAGGAAAGACTTTTGCTTTAGTTGGCGCTTCTGGGAGTGGAAAAACAACCATTGCACGCCTTATTCCTCGCTTTTGGGATGTCGATACAGGGCAAGTTAGTATAGGAGGAAAAAATGTCAAAGACATTGCAATAAAAGAATTAATGCAGCATGTCTCTTTTGTCTTCCAAAATTCCCGCTTATTTAAAACTAGTTTGCTAGAAAATATATGTTATGGCAAAGCTCAGACAAGCCCTGAAGCCATAAACCAAGCAGTTGAAGCCGCACAATGTCAGGAAATAATTAAAAGGCTCCCCGAAGGATTGAATACAAAAATTGGAACGGAAGGCACATATTTATCTGGAGGAGAACAGCAACGAATAGCTCTGGCACGTGCAATTCTAAAAAATGCACCTATTGTGGTTTTAGATGAAGCTACTGCTTTTGCAGATCCAGAAAATGAACACTTGATACAGAAAGCTTTGGGAAAACTTACCCAAGGAAAAACCGTTTTGATGATTGCCCACAGGTTAACAAGTGTAGTAGATGTTGATTCCATTCTAGTTCTTGACAAAGGCAAAATTGCAGAGCAGGGAAGCCACGCCGAATTAATAAATAAACAAGGTTTGTATGCCAAAATGTGGAATGAGTATCAAAAATCCGTTCAATGGACAATAGGAAAGGAGGCAAAATATGCTTAACCTTCTAAAAAAACGCTTAGCCCTTTCAACCAAAGGAGCAAAAGCTTTTCTAAAAGGAACCTTCTTTACAACTCTGCTTAACCTAGCATTAATGTTGCCTGCAGTATTTGTTTTTCTGTTCTTGGATGATTACCTTCGACCTTTAATAACACAGACAGAAACCGGAAAAAATGGAATATTGTATTATATTGCACTGGGCATTCTTTTTATGATAATAACCTGGGTAATAGCCCGATTCCAGTATCGCAACACCTATACAACCATTTACGAAGAAAGTGCAAACCGGCGTATTTCACTGGCTGAAAAGCTACGGAGTTTACCTCTGGCTTTCTTTGGAGAAAAAAACCTTTCCGACCTAACAGCTACAATAATGTCAGATAATACAGAGCTAGAGCATACTTTTTCGCATGCTGTACCGCAACTCTTTGCCTCAGTCCTTAGTATATTATTAATGGCAATAGGACTGTTCGTTTATAATTGGCAACTGGCCCTGGCGTTGTTTTGGGTTGTGCCGGTAGCTCTTGCAATAATTCTTTTCTCGAAAAAAAATCAGCGAAAAAATAACAAAATAATTTATGAGAAGAAACGCAATGTAAGCGAAGAAATCCAACAAGGATTAGAAAATATTCAGGAAATAAAAGCATACAACAATGAAGAGAAATACCTTAAAGCCTTAGACAAAAAACTTGATGAGTATGAGCAAGAGCTTACACGTGGGGAACTGCTTACAGGTGTTTTTGTAAACAGTGCTCAGAGCATATTAAAATTAGGACTTGCAAGTGTCATTATAATAGGAGCGCATTTACTAGCAACAAACACGATTGGTTTGTTTTCATATCTTATATTCCTGATAATTGGAACTCGGGTTTATGAGCCAATTAACGAGGTTTTCAATAATCTGGCTTCCCTTTTCTACCTTGATATTCGCATAAACCGCATGAACGAAATGAAAGCTCTGCCTATTCAAAAAGGTAAAAAGGAGTTTACCCCGGAAAACTACGATATTGTGTTTGATCATGTAAACTTTTCTTATGAAACAGGCAAACAGGTTCTACAAGATGTATCCTTCACTGCAAAACAAGGCGAAATTACGGCTTTAGTTGGTCCTTCTGGAGGAGGAAAAAGCACTGCAACAAAATTGGCTGCACGTTTTTGGGATATCGATTCGGGAAAAATATTATTGGGAAGTCAGGATATTAGCAAAATAGAACCTGAAATTCTATTAAAAAATTATTCTGTAGTATTCCAAGATGTTGTCCTTTTCAATACTTCAATCCTGGAAAATATTCGCCTAGGAAAGCATAATGCCTCTGATGAAGAGGTCCTGAGAGTGGCAAAACTTGCCCAATGCGATGAATTTGTTCAAAAAATGCCTCGGGGATATCAAACAATCATTGGAGAAAATGGGGCTACGCTTTCGGGAGGGGAAAGACAACGCATCTCCATTGCCAGAGCTATGCTTAAAGATGCCCCAATTGTGCTTTTGGATGAAGCAACCGCCTCCATTGATGTCGAAAATGAAACAAAAATACAGGCAGGAATTTCAAAGCTTATCAAAAATAAAACCGTACTGATAATAGCCCACAGAATGCGAACAGTTGCTAATGCCGAGAAAATAGTAGTACTAGAAGATGGAAAAGTTATCGAGAGCGGAAAACCCAAGGAATTAAAAAGGAAAAAGGGAATATTTGCTAATATGATTAAAAGACAAATGGGACTTCGAAGTTGCTCGGAAAGCTCTACTGGAGAGAAACTGTGGAGTCTGAATCATGCAAGAGTTAAATCCGAAGGAAATCTTTAAAAAAGTACTGCACCACAAAAAGGTCGAGAAAGTCCCGGTCTGTTCTGCAACCCAAACCGGAATTCTCGAACTTATGGAATTGAGTGGGGCATTTTGGCCCGAAGCTAATTACAATGCTGAAAAAATGGCAAGCTTAGCGCTTGCAGGGCATGAATTGGCAGGCTTTGAAAACGTCAGAGTTCCTTTCTGCTGTACCGTACTTGCAGAAACTCTAGGCTGCACAGTTGCAAAAGGGGCCGTGGATATGCAACCTTACGTGATAGACTTTCCCTATAAGGAAAAAAAGGATCTCAGGCAGCTTAAGCTTCCTGAAAACCTGCTTGAGAGTCCTAGAACAACTCCGGTTTTAAACGCAGTTGAGCTCCTGCAAGAAAAAGTAGGAGAAGAAATCCCTGTGCTTGCAGGAGTTGTAGGACCTGCAGGCCTCTCCTTAATGCTTGCCGGGATAAGAAACTACCTGATGTGGTTTATGACAAGCCCTGAAAGCGTGGAGACTCTGCTTGAGAGCTGCACCGAAGCCTGCATAGAATATGCAAATGCACTCCTTGCCCGAGGAGCTGATGCTATTGTGCTCATAGACTCAGAAGCAGGGCCTGACATCCTTGCCCCGGAGATGCTTAAAACCTCGATTTTGCCAAAATATCAAAAAATCTGTAAGAAGATAGAGGGGCCTAAAATACTTCATATGTGTGGAGATGCAAGCGCAGTACTTAGCCCTCTTTCAAAAGTAGGGTTTGAAGGAATAAGTATTGAAGAAAAAGTAAGTGTCAGAGCTGCCCGAGAAATTGTAGGTAATCGAGTAGCCCTTATAGGAAACGTCTCTCCTTCAGACACCCTGCTTACAAAAGGACCTGTCCTCATAAAAAAAGAAGCAAAAGCCTGCCTTGCAGATGGGATCGATATTCTGGCCCCAGGCTGCGGGCTTGCCCCAATGACCCCCCTAAAAAACGTAAAAGCTTTAGTGGAGGCCAGAGATGAGTATTATATTGAGCCAACCCCGCAGAAACAAACCTGAATAGAGCTGCTATGTTATGGTTTGAATTCCGAATATGCTAGAGAAACTTTATTTTTGGTCAGGGCCACGAGTTTTTCAAGAAATTCTTTTTCAAGCTCTTTTTTCAGCTCGACCCTGAACTCAACTTTGTCCGAATAAGCCTCCTGTGAAATTCGACCGTAATTTTCAAGAAGCGGCTTTACTTTCTGAATATCCGGGTAATGGATCCGGATTTGCAAAGAAACCATCTCAAAAACTTCGAGAATACCTGCGGCCTCAAGGGCATCTACTGCCGTTTCCCTATAAGCCCTTGAAAGCCCTCCAAAACCCAGTTTGATGCCCCCAAAATAACGGGTAACAACTACTACAACATTATTTAATTCCTTTAACTCAAGGACTCGGAATACCGGTTTTCCGGAACTACCCGCAGGTTCCCCGTCATCGTCATATTTTAATGCAAAGCTGTTTTCATCCATTACCCGATATGCCGAAACATTATGGGTTGCAGCCCTATGAAGGGCCTTAATCTTAGCTATAAAAGCCCTAGCTTCACCTTCGCTTTTCACAGGGCTTGCATAGCCTAGAAACTCGGAATTTTTAAAAACTTTGCGAGCCGTACCCAGGCTTTTAAGGGTTTTGTAACTTTCCAATAGAAAAGCCTCATGAGTTTTGAATATGTAGGAATTCCTGAGAAGAGTTATAAATAAGAGAATCAGATCCAGCCTTTTGCTTCCAGAAACTCAAGAGCTTCAACCGTCCCTGCCCCAAAAGCGGCTTTAGTTACATAATCGGCAGCTTTTATTATTTTTTCATCCCCGTTTGCAACGGCAATCCCAAAACCTGCAACTTTTAACATTTCAACATCGTTCATGGAATCTCCGATTGCAACAAAATCTGCAGGCTCAAGCCCCATAAGCCTTGCAAGTTTGACTAACCCGGTTCCTTTGTTAACTTTTCGGCTTTTGATGTGGATTGCGTATTTCGTATCAACGATTTCGATGTCAAGATCCAAAGCTTTAAGCAACTCTTTTGCTTTTTCAGTATCGAAATTTCTGCGAAGGGCAATTTCGGTCTTCCGATAGAAAGGATCAAGTTGTGTAAGTTCAAAATGAGCAGAAAGATAATCAAAAGCTTTTTTACACTCCTCAACCCCATTCGCAAAAGAGGCCGGAGCGTCGTACTGGACTGTAACTGCCCCACCGTTTTCAGCGATTACGGCTCCGGAAAGACCAATAAGTTTTGAGGCGGCTCTTGCATAACAGATAATATTTCCAGTCGCAAGGACAACGGGAAGCTTAAGGCTTCTTAGCTTTTCAACGGCTCCGAGATGAAGTTCCCGTTTTTCACAAGTAATCGTCCCGTCAATATCCACGACAACAGCTTTGAACTTCATTAAGAGAATGGGAGAGGGAAGCCTCTATAAAAGGATTCCCTATTTTAATTTTTTACAAACTTAAAATTAGTACGAAAACTTACTGATCAACGAGTCCGGCAGTTGTTACAGCCACCACGGCTTCTCCTTCCGGAAGATTTGGAGAATCGACAAGTCGGATGATCCGCTTGTCTCCTTTGGACTTTCTAAGATACAGCCTAAAGGTTGCAGTGTGACCTACGATATGGCCTCCTACAGGTTTTGTGGGATCTCCAAAGAAGGCATCAGGTTTTGACATAACCTGATTTGTCACAACCACGCAAGCGTTGAAAAGGTCTCCGAAACGAAGCAGCGCATGCAGATGTTTGTTAAGTTTTTGCTGCCTGTCGGCAAGAGTTCCTCGCCCTACATACTCGGCTCTGAAGTGAGCCATAAGCGAATCTACAATCAGTAAACGAACTGGTTTTTCAGAATCCTTTAGTTCATTTGCAAGATCCATTGCGGAGTCTACAAGCAGCATCTGATGATTGGAATTGTAGGCTCTAGCAACATGAATATTATGTAAAAATTCTTCGGGAATCAGCTCAAGCCCATACTTTTCAGAAAGACCCTCTACCATCTGGGAAATTCTCTCGGGTCTAAAAGTATTTTCAGTATCAATCATTATAACTGAACCGTTGAGGCCTCCTTGTTCCTTGGGCAGCTGGACGTTTACGGCAAGCTGATGGGCTACTTGAGTTTTTCCCGAACCAAACTCTCCGTAAAGGTCAGTAATGGATTGAGTCTCGATTCCTCCCCCCATCATTTCATTAAATTCCTCACACCCAGTGGAAAGTTTTCCTACAAGCTTTCGCCGTTCAAGGACGGCATCTCCGGTCTCAAACCCCCCAATATCCGCAGCTTGACGCGCAGCGTTGATAATCTTTGCGGCTGTGGCTTCCCCGATCTCAGCCGTATTTGCAAGTTCGGAAGGAGATGCGACAGCGACTGCCTCGATGGTGTTAAATCCGGCTTCTTTGAGTTTTTCTGCGGTCGCAGGGCCAACTCCGGGCAACTCTTCAAGTGCTATTTCACTCATAAGTAAGCAACTCCAGTACAATGCACATGTTTATTAAAGGTGCATATAAGTTGCTGTTTTATTAGCCTGAACCTATATATATGTAGAGGAAGCGGAGTGAAAGTATTCCCGAAATTTCGAAAAAAACCAAAAACTTCTTTTTACTGGATACCTATTTCCCTTCATGCCAAAGGTTGCCGTAGGCGGAACATTTCAGTACTTGCATGACGGACATGAAGTCCTTATAATAAAAGCATTCGAGATTGCAAAAAAAGGAAAAGTCTACATAGGTCTTACCTCAGACGAGATGATTAACAAAAATCATAAAGTCCAGGCCTACGAATGTCGAAAAGCTGAATTGATCGAATTTCTTGAAAAGCTGGAGGTCCCTTATAAAAACTATACCATTTCAAAATTAAACGACTCCTACGGCCCTTCCCTTGAAGGGGATTTTGACTACATTGTAGTTTCTCCCGAAACCTATCCCGTGGCTCTGAAAATCAATTGCCTCAGGGAAGAAAAGGGCCTAGCTCCTCTTAAAATTACAAAAGTTGAATACGTAATGGCCGAGGATGGAATCCCGATTTCTTCAACCAGAATCGCAAAAGGAGAAATCGATGGACATGGGAGGCTTAAAGAGAAAAAACCTGAAAAAATTTGAAAATTTGAGAGCTTTTCAAAATTCTGGGCAGAAATGCAAGGAAATTCTGAATTTACCTTCTTAATTCACCAATAAACAAGGAAATTCTGGAGTTTCTCAACCTCTTTCGGGCACTCAATAAAAAAATTAGAATCTTTTATTAAAAAGGTCTCCGAAGGCAGCCCTTCCAAAAAACCATACCAATATACCACCATTCCTTCTCCAAAAAGCTCGGAGTATTCCTTAAACTGCTTTTTTATATAGTGTCTGTGTTCGTTTTCATCTCCAAAAAGAGCTTTGCTCTCAATCCACCTTACCTTAACCCCTTCAAGTGAGAGAGGGACTTGCAAGACAAAATCAGGGGTTTTTCCATCTCCATTTTTCCGAAGCTCGGCTTCGTTTAGATAAGCAATTTTATGGGTTTCCAGCCATTTTTGTAGAATTGCTTCTCCTAAATCTCCTTTTCGAACCTGCAGGGCATGAGCTCGGGGAGAGAAAAAATAATCGGAAGCAAGGGCTTTTTTAACCTCCCTTTTCAGGCGTTTGTTCTGTATCATATCTGGATTTCGAAAAAGGAGGTTTATGCTCTTTTTGGAAATTCCTGCTTTTTTCAGGATCAGTGAAGCCATAAGGGTTGGAGGAAAACGGAATTTTTGGGATAGTTCAAGAATTGAAAGCCCCTTTTTCCAGCGGAAAAAGAGCTCCTCATCCTTTCCATGAATGCGCCTATGGTTTTTTCGAGCAAGGGTTACAACTTTCTGAGAAAGAAGGGTGGCTATTGCGCCTTGAGATTCTGAATATTTTTCCGAAATTTTGAAAACATCTTCAAAATTCCACAAAGAATTATATATTTGATTATAGGTTTGCCGGTCCATTTTAAATCATCAAAAAAGCTGGATAAAATCCGATTTTTTTAACTCCAAAATTCTTCTTCAGAATTTTCAGGAATGTCAAATTCCATAATCTTACTAAGTTTCTTACGCTTCTCCTGCTCCTTTTCAGGTTTTTTTTCAGAAGAACTAGATGCAGGCTGTTCAGCCTCAGAGACTGAACTGAAAAGAGTTGCATAGACGTCCTTGTGGACAACTTTTTCCTGAAATTCCGGAGACTTCTCTTCCAGAGGCTCAGTTTTTAAAATCCTCTCTTTCTTCCGGGGCTCAAGCCTTGATGAAACATTTGCAGCTTCCTCCAAACTCTGCCTCTCCTGAGCCCTTAAAGCCTCTTTTACCTTTAAGTTTTCTTTGAGGCTCAGCTTTTCTTTGAGGTTTTGAGTTTCGCACTCCTTCAAGCTTTCATTAGGGAAAGCCTCCGAATTTTGAACCTTCCCTTTTTCAGGGCTGTTTTTTGGAGGAAACTCTGGCCAGGGCTTAAAACTCTGCTTTTTCTTTTCCGGAAAAAGAGCAGGAGTTTCAGCTTTTTCCAAATCCATTTTTTGCTTTAGGATTCTGGACCGCCCCAGTTTCTTAAATGTATCAGAGGCATAGGTATCCTGAACCTGAACATTTCTGGTTTCTTCCTTAGCTTTTGAAGGGTAACCGACCATGCAAAAAGGCTCCTTTGTTCGCCACTCAACACAGTAAAGGTGGCATTCTTTTCCTTTGCAGGGCTTCTCATCAAAGGGACAAAGATCAGGGAGTGACATACTATTACATAGACCCCCAGTATATAAATAATACATGAGGGTCAGGCCCTCAGCTTATTTTGAAAATGAAGCTTTTTTCTAAGAGTCAAATTAAGTCAAATTAGAGTTAAATAAATATATTAATTTTAAAATGTCCCCTATTTAACAAAGGAAATAAATTTTAGATTTTATAGGATGTAGTGTAAAACCCCTAAAGCTTTACTCGGGGCGAGTTCACATTCGAAAAGCCCCCTTCTCAGGGGGCTTTTGAATAATCTCCATAATTATGGAGAGTAGGAAAACTCAGAATACCACTTACTAATCCTTGCACATTCT
>JAQUFK010000053.1 GCA_028684695.1 Methanosarcinaceae archaeon
TCCTTTTCTAAAACTTCAGTAAACCAAGCAAATATTTTTTATCATAATATTCAGAGAGTGAATACTATTTAACTTTTTTGATTTTTTATAATTATATTCAAATAATTATTCCTATTTTCTTCTTATTCTGTATTTCCCTTTTTTCTCCTCACTTTTGACTCCCCAGTTTTTCTCTTCTGCTTGGCTATTCAGATTTTTTCCTTTATTCAAGCTTGTAGAAGGCTCAGCTTCCATTTAAATTTCTAACTTATTTTATCCCAAGTTTCGGGATTCAAAGCCCTTGATATATTATATCTTGATTATAGTATAAATATGAAAGGAATGAAAAAAAAGGAATAATTTACTTTTAAATCAATTATTATCGTAGCTTTGTCTGATTAGATTTTCTGCTTTTTTTAAGTCTTCATCCGAACTTATGGTGATTTCCAAATCGCCTGTCCCAAAATGTCCTATGTTTCTCATATCTTTAGTAAATCCTTCTTCCAGTATCACTTGATCTGGATCTACCTTAACAAATACAAGAATTTTTCGTGACTGAGGATGCACTTCTACACAGGCAAAATTTCTCATTCTTTTAAAAGCAATATAATATTTTAGTATTTTTATTTGTATATCATCTCCCAGAGCTTCGATTTGCGCTTTCAAATTTTCATAGCGGGCTTGAATTTCTGTATCAGATTGTTTGAGATATTCAATAACGGTTTTTTCATTCCCTTTTTTTTGTATATCGCTTCTTTTTTCTGGTATTTCTGATATGCTAGTATTTTGGATATTAGTTGCACTTATAAGATCTAAGAGGAGAAGGTTATCTCCATATTTTTGATAGCGAATGAGCTCTATATTACGGTTTATTTGTTGAACAGCATGAACATCGTATTTTGTGAAATCTCCTGCAATACAAACTAAGCGCGGGTTACTCCAGTCAATTCCGTTTGCTGTTTTAACCCCTAAACTTTTCATGACTTTTATCTGGAATTCCGCTTTGTGATCAAGGAGCCAGTCGAGATAGAATAATCCCTGGTTAATCACATTCTCGTTTAAAGCTCTCTTGTATTCTATTATCACAGGAGAGTTATTTTCATCAATACCGAGCGTATCAATTCTTCCCTTATGGGTTTTTCCAGTAGAATATTCACTTGCCAAAAATCGAATTCCCAATAATGTCTCTAGGTTTTTTTCAATATAGTTTTGAAGTGATTTTTCTAAAGCCACTGAGGTTCCTTTTAATTCTTTGGTCATTTCTCCATTTATTTTGAAAATACGAGTATCTCCCATATCTTTTTAGCCTCTTTTGTTTTTCTTGTCTTCTCTTTCTCTTCTTTTAAGAGGCTTGACCCTTTTTATAGTTTATAGGGGTATATTTAAAATATATTTCTTAAGATCTCTTTTTTCCTTTTTCAGTCGCCTTTAAATCGAAGAACCTTCCTAACTATTCCCTGATTGACGTGCCACGGAAAAAGCAGTTTGAAAAACCCCTGAATGGGGACAAAGAAAGTCTTAGATTCGCAACCCCTGAGCCTATTGCCCGCTACAGGGCTCAGCGCCTCAAGTGCCGGATTCTGGCTGATATCAGTTGTGGAATAGGTGGTCAGACCATCTTTTTTGCCCAGCAGTGCGAGGCTGTTTATGCTGTGGAAATCGATCCTCAAAAAATCGAGTATGCAAAACAGAACTGTGAAATGTATGGCCTTAAGAATGTGACTTTCATCTGCGGAGATGCTCTTGACCCTGAAGTAATTGCCAGGCTTCCTAAAGTTGATGTGGTCTTTTCGGATCCTGCAAGACCTGCTACAGAAGCTAAGCGAAGGGTTTCGAGTATCGAGCCTGGAATTCCCAAAGTGCTTGAGGCCTACAGGGAAAAGACTAGCAACTTTGCTTTTGAGGCTCCGCCTCAACTCTCTCCTGAAAGAATTCCTTTTGCTTGTGAAAAAGAGTATCTTTCCCTTGACGGACAGCTCAATCGCCTTACTCTCTATTTTGGAGCTCTTAAGCAGTTTGATCGGCTTGCGGTAGCTCTTCCCGCAGGAGAAGGGCTTGTTGCACAGGAAAACCCCCTTTCAAAGCTCCAAGAAACCGAAAAGCTGAAACTCTATGCTTATGAGCCTGAACCTTCGGTCGTGGCAGCTGGACTTTTGCCCGAGCTCATAGACTCTATGATTGATCTTACTGGCCCCTTTGTTGGCAGCTATGAGCTTTTTAGAGTGGATAAAAAAAGGCTGCTTCTTACGGCGGATGCCTTTGCCAAGCAGTCCATGATCAAAAACCATTACCTTGTGCTTGGGACCAAATCCTTTAACCCAAAGGAAATAAACGCCTTTTTAAAAGGTAAAAATGTAGGAAACGTTGTTCTTCGGGCCGGCATAAATCCCAAAGCCTACTGGACTGTGCGAAAGGAACTCGAAGAAGGGCTTAGAGGAAAAAAGACTGTGCATCTTTTTGTGAAAGGGGATACAGCCATCCTTTGTGAAGTCCTTTTTAAAAATTGAAACATATAATTTATACAATTTATAATCTCTGTAATTTCTAAAAATAATAATTGTTACAAAATAAAAAAGGCTGCCCAATTTTTCAGGGCAGCCTGCTTTTTGTATTATTTTTTAATTAAACCATTTCATTTTCTTTATTGGTTATTCGGCAGAGTCCTTGTCCTTTATCTTGCTAAGCTTTCCTTTACGAGCTCAAGGCCGCAGTTCAGGGCTTCGTTGATTTTTGTAGGATCAGTCCCACCGCCCATAGCCAGAGCAGGTTTTCCTCCTCCTCCTCCTCCAACGAGCTTTGACATTTCCCTTACAAGGTTTCCAGCTTTAATTCCCTGCTCAATAGCCTCTTTGCTTGCAGCTGCAACGAGTTTTACCCCTTCAACCTCGCTTGCAAGTAGAGCTACGACCTTCTCGCTTTTGATAAGCTCAGTTGCAATCTTTTGAAGTTCCTGAGAATCTGCTTCCGTAATTATTTCCGAGACCACTTTCAAGTCCCCGATCTTTTTGGCATTTCCAAGGAGCTGAAAAACCTTTGCCCTGGCCAGATCTTCTTTAAGGCGTTCATTTTCTTTTTTCAGGTTCTTCCATTCCCCGAAGAAACGTTCCGTACTTGCGGGAAGCTGGTCCGGAGGAACGCTCAAAGTCTTTGCGGCTTCTGTTAGCAGAGCTTCCATCTTTTGCGTGGCAAGAACAGCTGCATTTCCTGCCGCAAATTCAAGTCTTTCCACTCCGTCTTGGATCCTTTCAGTCCTCAGGATCTTAATCGGCCCTACAAGCCCTGTGCTCGTGCAATGGGTTCCAGCACAGGCTTCCACATCATCGCCTACCTTGACAACTCGAATGGTATCTCCTGGGGGCACGCCTCCTTGGTAGAGTCCGAAGCCGTATTCCTGTTCAGCTTCGGTTCTTGGCATCCACTCGGTTGAAACCCGCTTGTTTTCCATAACTGTCCGGTTGGCAAGCAACTCTATCTGCCTGAGTTCATCAGGGGAAATATGTTTGTAATGGGAAAGGTCAAGCCGTGATCGGTCCTCAAACTTTTGGGCTCCAGCCTGCCAGATATGGTTTCCAAGGACTTTTCGGGCGGCGTCGTTTACAATATGAGTTGCGGTATGGTGTCGGGCCAGAGCCATTCTGCGAGCCTCATCCACCTTTCCTACGATCATGTCTCCTTTGCTTATGTCAAGTTTATCTTCGGGCAAATCCACACTGTGTATAATTACTCCATTTTGGACTTGGACATCCTTTACCCTGTATACCGCATCTCCTGCAATGATGGTTCCAGAATCTGCAGGCTGGCCTCCGCCTTCTGCATAGAAAAAGGTACTATCAAGCACGATATTGTTCTCAAAAACATCCAAGACTACGGCCTCAAACTCCATACGGGTGGGTTCATCATAGAAAAGGCGTTTGGTTTTGGGCAGATGAGAGAGCCTTTCTGCATAAGGATACTCTTCTACTTCTTTTTCTTCGGCTTTATTCTGCCGTTCTCCGATAAGAGAGTAGAAATTGTCTGGAAACTCAACTTCCACTCCAAGCTCGGAAGCAACCTCTTTTGCAGTTTCGGGGGGGATGCCATGACTGTCGTAGAGTTCGGTTAATTGGGAAAGGGGAATTTTTTCGCCGCTTTTCTTAAAGTGCTTTGCAGATTTCTGGATAATCCTTCGACCCCGTTCAAGGGTGTTGTTAAACTTTTCCTCTTCGGATTCGAGGATATCCTGAATGATTGGGAAATTTTCCCTAAATTCAGGGTATTCTGGCATGTTTCTGATATGCATATCCACGATTTCCGAAAGGGGTGTTCTAATATCCAGATCTTTCATCATGCGCAAGGTTCTTCTCAGAACCAGCCGGGCAAGGTAGCCTCCCTTGACGTTTGAAGGAATAACCCCATCTGCCAGCATGAAAGTCAGGCAGCGGGTGTGATCCGTAATAGCATAGACCTTTTCTACGGGTTCCATGATTGTGGCAAGTTTGTCCACAGTCATACCAATACTTGAGGCTACCTGTTTTCTAAGTTCAAAGAGGTTGGCCTTTTCACTAACATCCATAAGGCCTGCAAGTCTTGCATTTTGGGCTAGAATGTTTGTGTATTCGGGATCGTTTAATTTATGCTCGATGCCTGCAAGCCCCATAAGTTCGTTTACTATCTCTGGGAAGATGGCATCGTAGATTGTAGGAGAACCTTTTGAGGCCCAGACGAAGCGTTCAAGCCCGTAGCCTGTGTCTACGATATAGTTGTCCATCTTGGAGTAAGTTTCTCCTTTTATAGGGATGGTTCCGTTTTTGTCCTGTTTTAAGTTCATGAACACAAGGGTTGCAAGTTCAAGCCCGTTTACAATAGTCTCAACGCAAGCTCCTGCATTGCCCCCGCCTGCCCAAGGCTCTTCTTTGTAGGTTACAGCAAAAGGATCGAGTTTAAGGGAGTTAAGTAGTTCGTCACAGAGTTCGAGGGTTCGGTCTTTCCAGTAGATCTCTTTTCCGGTTTTGTTAAAGGCATGGTGTGCCATCATCTCAAAGGTTGTCAGGTGCCGGCCGCTTCTTCCTACCGAGTCAAGGTCGTTTAAGCGGATACAGGGCTGAGAAATTGTAAGAGGATTGGCCGGAGGAGGCACCTGTCCTGAGGTTACGAATGGCTGAAAATCCGCAATTGAGGCGATTGTAAGGTAAATGTCGTCTCTCCAGCGGGCAACTACTGGGTAGCGTTCGATGCGGGTGTGGTCCTGAGCCTCGAAAAATGAGAGGTAGTACTCTCGCATTTCTGCTATGTCGAATTCCCGGGAAAAAACGGGGTTTCCGATAAAGGAATAGGGATCGCAGGGGGCGTCTCCACAGGTCTCTCGGTCAAGGTCCCTTGTCCAGAAGAAAGAGCCGCATTTGGAGCACTGCTTCCGGACAAACCCATTATCTTTGAAAAAGTCAAGTTGATACTCGTCTTCAAGCATAATTATCTCTCCGGATGCGTGGGGGCAAAATCTGCCTGATTTTCGACGAAAAGAAAAGGAAAGCAGAAGAACCCCCGCTCAACCGTTGTCTGGGAATTTAATTTATAATTTAATTTATGATAGTTTATGTGTATAATAAATCAGTCAAGTGTAATTCATTGAATTTTAATTCTTTATTTAGTTAAATCAGTCAAGTGTAATTCATTGAATTTTAATTCTTTATTTAGTTAAATCAGTCAAGTGTAATTCATTGAATTTTTATTTTTGGATTTTTATCTTGAGTTTTAATCTTGAGTTTTATAATCGCATCTGCTTTAATGCTATTGCATATCTAAATATTGCATATCTAAATGTTGTTATAAACATAGAACGAATTATATAAGGTGTTGCTTTGAGGAAGGGTTGCCAAAACAAAGTTTTTCAACAATAAAATAGCTTTCCGAATTTTCATAGGATTCCTATCGGAAATTACTTGAAAGTATCGGAAATTACTTGAAAATCCTGATCAATATTAAAAAATATTGAAATTTTCCAATTTTTAATGGAAATTTACCTGTAAAGAACTAAGGTTCTACCTTTTATTTCAATAAGGGTAGACTTTGTTTTTTCAGTAAGTTCTTCTGCTATTTCTTTGAGGTTTTTTTCTTCTTCTGCACTTTTCAGGACCTTTACTTTTACGAGCCTGTTGGCTTTTATGTGTTTTTTTAATTCCTCAATTAAGGAGTCACTAACTCCGTTTTTTCCTATATTTAGGATAGGATTGAGGCTGTTTGCTTCTGACTTTAAGCTGTAAAGTTTATTTTTTTCCATAAGCATCCTCACAGTTGAGCGTATTATTAAGTTTTCCGGCCACAAAACCGATTCAAGCTTTATTATGTTTTCTATTACTTATATTTTTTATCAAGTATATTAGTATACAAAATATTTCGAAATAGTTATATAAATTCACTCCATATTTTTATGTATATTTCAAAAAGCTATCCGCAAGCAAAAACATATTCAGAAAATCCTGTAAGGAGATTTGCATGAGT
Organism: Methanosarcinaceae archaeon; assembly: GCA_028684695.1. Classification (GTDB taxonomy): domain Archaea; phylum Halobacteriota; class Methanosarcinia; order Methanosarcinales; family Methanosarcinaceae; genus JAQVBP01. The sequence continues at coordinate 6,457 of JAQUFK010000053.1, forward strand.
CGGGACCTTCTCAGTCTGCTGCTGTTTTCGGAAAAAAGAAAGGCTTTTCTTTTGTTGCTGCAAGCCGGTCCTGTTAAAAGGGAAGAAAGTTTTGAGCAAATAAATGTCCCAAGGACAACTTTACTTCCTCAGATTAAAATATTGATAGAGCAGAATCTGGTTTTTAGGGAAAACGGAACCTATAGGCTTACCCGAATAGGCGAAATTATAGTTGAAAAAATGAAATTTCTTGTAGACACTCTGGAAGTCTTTGAGCAAAACGAAGAATTCTGGAACGGACGGAACCTCTGTTCAATTCCAAGACCGTTTTTGACAAGGATTCACGAACTTCGGGATTATGAACTAATGATTCCAGACTTGAGTTACGTTTTTGAGCTTAATCAAAAACTCATTGCCCAAATTTCAACCTCCAAACAAGTAAATATATTTATTTCTTATTTTCATCCCCATCTTCCTGATTTTTTCATTAAACTTGCCCGAAAAGGAGTTGAAATTAACCTTGCTCTGAATGATTCGGTATTTGAACGAATAGTAACAGATTTCCGAAAAGAAGGTGAGGAGTTTTTGAAACTGGAAAATGTGAAACTTTTTGTTCTTAGCAAAAAAGAAATTAAAGTCCCTGCCTTAGTAGCAGCTTCCGATACAGTCATGATTCTTGGGCTTTTTGACAGTAAGGGTAGATTTGATAGGCATTATCTGGCCAATTCCAAAGCTTCGGCCCTAAGCTGGGGCAATAATCTTTTCTGGCATTATATGAATTTTGCAACTCGAGTGAACTTACCTCTGAGCTAAAGCCTTAGAAGCTGCCTGTTTTACTCCTTAAATAAGAAAAAAGTAGAAAAGTAGAAAACATAATCATAAGAAAAGAATCAAGCTTCAATTTTTGCTTTAAGTTTTGCCCCTCCTTCTGCCCGGGTGGTGGAAAATGGACATAAACCCCTTGTCCGGACAGAAGGAGATGCAGATGCAGCGTTCACTTTATAAGATGGGGTTATTTTCATAAAAAGGAATTCATTTAGGTAAGGATCCTGAGCTTTAAAGCTAAGGCTTTTTCCAAAAAAGCAAAATCTTTTCAATATTTCAATCTCTTTTCTCCTCTTTCTTCCTTTTTTCTTCTCCCCTCTCCTTATTCTTCTCCCCTCTCCTTATTCTTCTCCCCTCTCCTTATTCTCCAACCCTCTCCTTATTCTCCAATATGCTTGACAATGTGTCCGGCTTCGGGAATTATGATTTCTTTAAGAGCCAGTTTTACGGCATTAGGAGATCCAGGAAGGCAGAAAACGGCTTTTCCTTTCACGATTCCTGCAACTGCTCTTGTCAGGATTGCTGCGGTTCCGATCTCTTCAAGACTCTTATATCTGAAAAGTTCTCCAAAACCCGGAATCTCTTTTTCAAAAAGGGGACTGAGGGCTTCTATTGTCAGATCTTTTGAAGTCAGTCCCGTTCCTCCGCTTGTAATTATAACTGAGGCTCCACTTTTTAGGGAACTTGCTAGGGCTGAGCTGATTTCTTCCATTTTATCAGGCACAAGCCTATAAGCCAGAATCCTGTGCCCTGCGCTTTTTAGCTCCTTTTGTATAAGCTGGCCTGAACGATCTTCTGCAGCTTCGGGAGTGCGAACCTTTCCAAATTTCTCATATCTAGAGCTTGAGATTGTTATTAGTGCAAATTTCAGGGGTTGTGCAGTTTCATTTTTATGAAGTTCGGGTACGGATTTAAAGGCTTCACTCATGGATATCAGCTCTTTTGTTGGTTTATTTTTTTATTCTAATTATATTTGTATCTATAAATAATATTATTCTTCTTCTTTTTTCTTCTCCTTTTAAGGGAAGTTTTGTTCGACCTATTAATTTTATACTTTCTTTCAATGGAGGCGATATTTTATTAATACCTTAAGCTTCAATCTCTCAAAACATGCGTGTACTTGCAGTGGATATCGGAACCGGGACACAAGACATCCTGCTCTTTGATTCAGAAAAAGAAGCTGAAAATAGCTTGGTTATGGTAATGCCCTCCCCTACACAGATTGTTGCGGAGAAAATAAAAGAGGCCACGAAAGCCAAAAAAACTGTATTGCTTACTGGAAATCTAATGGGAGGCGGCCCCTGTGCAAAGGCTGTACAAGCTCATCTAAGAGAAGGGCTTTCAGTTTATGCCACAAAAAAGGCTGCACTCACCCTTCATGACTCTCTTGAAAAGGTACAAAGTTTTGGAGTTCAGCTTGTCTCGGAGACAGAAGCTGAGCAACTCCTAGCCGGAAGCAACAAGTCCGAAAAAAAAGAAAAAGTAGCTGCAATTGTTCTTAAGGACTTTGATCCTGAAGCAGTCTCGCAAGCTCTTGCCTGCTTTGGGGTGACTCTGCCCTCGAATCTAGCCTTGGCTTTGCAGGATCACGGGGAAGCTCCTGAAAAAAGTAACAGAATCTACCGCTTTGAGCTTATGAAGGAGTTTATTGACCGGGGAGGTACACTTGAAGATTTTGTATACACCCCCCGAGAAATTCCACCTGCTTTTACCCGTATCAAGGCCCAGGCTGAAGCTCTTGAAAAGGCAGCTATTCCGGGCTTAAAAGCAGCCTTTATGGACACGGGGCCTGCTGCAATTTTTGGAGGGCTTTTGGATCCGGCTGCAGCTCAGCCTTCCCTTGTGGTAAATATAGGAAACGGGCATACCTTGGGAGCTGTTGTGCTTGAGCAGAGAATCAAGGCTCTTTTTGAGCACCATACCTCTCGGCTGGATGCAAAAAAGCTTCAGGACTATATAATTAGGCTCGCTGACGGAAAGCTCGGGTTTGAAGAAGTTTTTGAGGATAGGGGTCACGGGGCATATATTAAGGAAGCTCCGGGCTTTGATAAGCTTCGCTCGGTCATGGTAACGGGGCCGAAAAGGGAACTGCTTGAAAAATTATCACCCCAGGAACTCCGAGCCGAACTTGCGCCAAAATTACATTTTGCAGCTCCTTTCGGGAACATGATGCTTGCTGGCAGTTTTGGGCTTCTTACAGGTTTCTTTGAAAAATATCCGGAACCTGCCATTAAACTTAAAAAGCGTCAATAAAACTTATAAACTCCAAAGTATTAGGGGATAAGTCTTCAAAGGCCTTTATATATTAAGCCTTAATATTAAAGCTTAATATCCAAAATTTTCAATATTATAGCTTTAATATCCAAAATTTTAAACTCCTGCCAAAAACAAGTCAAACCTGTTAAGTTCTTTTGAGCTTGGGGCGTAAGATCAAATTACTCTGCTGCGGAAAAAAGAAGAGGAGGCAGAGGGCTTTTAAAGGTCAAGGGCAACTGTTTACAGATAAATGTAAATACAGGCAGGTCTCTCTATATGCACATATTTATATGCGAATAACCCCAATGGATAAAACTCCATTAAGATTCCGTTAAAATCCTATTTACGAAATCCTGCTGATAAATCCTTAATATTTCCAATCATCTATTTCAGGAGAATCAAGTAATGGTAAGAAAACCAGGAAGTATGTATAGAAACGTGGGCCAGCGCTCCTACACTCGGAGGAAGTACATGGGCGGGGTCCCCGGAAGTCAGGTCATTCACTACGATATGGGAAACAAGTCAAATCCCGATTTTCCGATCAAGCTTTCCCTTCTTGCAGAGGAAAAATGCCAGATCAGGCATACTGCGCTTGAAGCTGCCCGTATTGCCGCAAACAGACATCTACTCAATAACGCAGGCAAGGACGGGTACTACATGAAGCTTAGAGTCTACCCCCACGAAGTTTTAAGAGAAAACAAACAGGCAACCGGGGCAGGAGCAGACCGTGTCTCAAGCGGGATGCGTGCGGCTTTTGGAAAAAATGTGGGAACTGCAGCCAGAGTCAAAGCTATGCAGAAAATCTTTACGGTTTCTGTTGGGAAGGAGAACTTTGAGCTTGCAAAGAAAGCTCTTGGGCACGCCGGGCAGAAACTGCCTACTCCCTGCAGGCTTGTTATTGAAAAGGGAGTGGAACTGGTCAATTAATCGGGTGAAATTAGGCAAAAATTGCCAGCCCGAATGCGACCGAATCGCTAATAAAATACTAATATCACCAGAGGAATTATTGGAATGTACGATTACGAAGAGCTTTTGGACCGTGCCATTGCCAGATTACCAGATGTTGAGACCACGGACGCTCGATTCGTAATCCCTGAGCCCAAAGTCTTTGCCGAAGGTAAGACCACCATCTTAGACAATTTCGGAAATATTGCAAATATTCTGAACCGGGACCCGGACCATATTATGAAGTACCTGACCAGGGAACTGGGAACCGCAGGCAAAATCGATGGGTCCAGGGCTGTCTTTCAGGGCAGGTTCATGAGGAGCCAGATTGCGAATAACATCCAGGCTTACGTAGATGAGTATGTTATATGCTCGGAATGTGGCCGGCCGGATACTCAGATTGTTAAGGTAGACAGGGTTCTTATCTTGCAGTGTTCAGCCTGCGGAGCTCACAGGCCCGTTAAAAAGAGAAAGGCAACCCAGGTCGAGACTAAGGAAGCCATTGAAGAAGGCGGGACCTACGAAGTGCGTATTGACGCTGTCGGATCCAAAGGAGACGGGATTGCAAAAGTGGATAAGTATACTATTTTTGTGCCCAGAACCAAGAAAGGCGATGTCGTCAAGATAAAAGTGAAGAGAATTAGCGGAAACTTAGCTTTTGCAGATCTTGTCTGAAATTTTAAAAAGCTAGAAGCTTTCCGAAAATAAATGAGGGCTGGGAAGGGGAAAGTTTCCTTTTTTCCTAGCTGTTTCACTTCTAAGTCTTTTTATTTCTATTTTCTTCTTTTCTAACCTAAG
>JAQUFK010000054.1 GCA_028684695.1 Methanosarcinaceae archaeon
GTGTTAAAATATTTCGGAGCCGAGGCTCCAAGTTATATCTCCTATACAGTTGCGGCAGTTTCAGGTTGTCTGCTTGCTGTCTGCAGCTGCACGGTACTGCCCCTTTTTGCAGGGATTTACAAACGGGGAGCCGGGATTGGTCCTGCGAGCACCTTCCTTTTTTCGGCGCCAGCCATCAATATCCTGGCAATCGTATACACAGCCCAGCTCCTAGGCTATGAACTTGGAGCTGCCAGAGCTTTTTCGGCGGTGCTCCTTTCGGTATTAATCGGATTGACTATGGCTTTAGCCTTTGAAAAGAGAAGCGGAGAGAAAAAGGCAATAAAGACCTTTGGAGAAGAAGAACACAAGCATAGCGCTCAACTCTTTGCCCTCTTGCTAGCTATTCTCGTTGCTCCTGAACTAATCTCTTCCTGGACCTACAGGCTTCTGATCTGGATTCCTTTGATTGGAATTACGGCTTACTTCTCCTTCAAATGGTTTTCCAATGAAGAGCTTAAAAGCTGGATGAGAGAGACCTGGTTCCTTATCCGGCAGATAACTCCCCTTCTGCTTTTAGGGGTCTTCTTTGCAGGCATTATCGTAGAGCTCTTGCCTGAAGCCTATATAGCCGCAACAGTTGGTGGAAATTCAGTAGGGTCAACCCTCCTCGCCTCTGTTGCAGGAGCTTTGATGTACTTTTCAACCCTGACTGAAGTGCCGATTATAAAGGCTCTAACTATGCTTGGGATGGAAAAAGGCCCTGCTCTTTCAATGCTGCTTGCAGGCCCGGCGCTTAGCCTTCCGAACATGATTGTGATAAACCGGATTCTGAAACCGAAGCGGGCGTTTACCTATATCTTTCTTGTGATAATTGTAGCGACCATTTCAGGCTTTATTTTTGGCAGCCTTGTGGCCTGAAGGAAGCGGAAGGTATTTCAAAGTATATTGAAAAACTTTATTTATTTGTAATAATTTGAGGTGAAAGCAATGAAGCTCGAAGTACTAGGTTCTGGTTGCGCAAAATGCAACAAAACAAAAGAACTCGCAGAAAAGGCCCTTAAGGAACTGGGAATCGATGCGGAAATCGAAAAAGTAGAGGACATTGACAGAATTTTAGAATACGGAGTCATGGTTACCCCGGCTCTTGTGATCGACGGAGACGTAAAGATTGCAGGCAAAGTCCCGAGGCTTGAGGATATAAAGAAATGGCTCTGCGAATAAGCAAAAAAAAGGTAAATTCTTGCAGGAGAAAAAAAGAGTGGCAGAAGAAGTAAAATGTGCATGTGGAAGGGCAAACGTGGGAATCTTTGCTTGCAGTGGAAGTTCCAATGTTGGGCAGATTGCAAACAAAATTGCAATTGAACTTACGAAGCAAAAAGTCGGGAAAATGATGTGTACTGTAGGAATAGGGGGACGCATCAATGGCCTTTTGAAATCGGCCGAAGGGACTGAAAGGCTCATTGCAATTGATGGCTGCCCCTTAAACTGCACGCAAGAGACTCTCAAACTTGCAGGGTTTAGCCCTGATAGGCATATTGTAATCTCCGAATTCGGGATAAAAAAGAACAAGGAGTTGGAGCTTAAAGCTGAAGAGCTTGAGGAGGTTATGAAAAAGATAAAGAAACTATTACAAGGCACGTGAACTCCCCCAAAGTAAAGCCTCAGGGGGTTTACGCTGCCTGCTATAAAAGTATAACTTTCTTATTTTCTTATTTCCATAATTTCTTGCATTCTTAATTCCTTACTTTCTCTTTTTTTAAACTCCTATTTCTCCCTTTTTATTTTCTAACGATAATTTTATAAAAGATTCGCATATAGTATTCGGAAAGCAAAATCCATATCAGCCGATATGTTCAACTGAACATAACAAAAATCTTATTTATACCCTGGAGCCCTCTTCCAAAAAGGGCTCATTTTCCGGTTTCTTCAGAAGGTTTATTTTTGCGGACCTCAGAGTATTTTTGAAGGTTATGTTCGGACTAACCTAATGCAATAAAAGCAATGTCTGTTTCGTTTTCCGGAAGGAAAGTCTGAAAATTGCCAGATTTATCCAGGCTATATTAATAAAGCTAGCCTGTGCCCAAAGCTTCTGGGAAATGAAAAGAGAGCATTTGGGATTCACTTTCAGAATTAAAATTCAGAACTTATGAGGTATCGGATGGAATCGATTATTAAACAGATTGAAGACCCGGAACTACTTGCCCAGATTGAGAAGCTTGTTCCTTTTCACGGTTACCTGAGTTCCGGGGCTTTCATAGGGCTTCAGATGTTCAATCTTGCCAGAAAAATACTTGAGATTCAGGAAGGAGAACGCATTTACGTGACCTGTGAGACCCGGAATTGCATTCCTGACCCTTTCCAGATTCTCGGGGGCGCAACAACGGGTAACAAAAGACTAAAAATCAAGGAACTTGGCAAAATGGCTGTCACCGTGAACAAACAAGGGCCAGAAGACGCTAAAGTTGAAGGAATCCGTATCCTTCTTGACGCTGAGAAAACAAAAGCCTACCCAAAACTGCATGCCTGGTATCTGAACACTGCAAAAATCCCACACAGGGAAGTCCTGCCCGAACTTCTGGCTGCAGGAGAAGCAATCTATTCCTGGGAGAAGGTCGAGCTTGAAGTGCCGGTGAGGGCAAAAAAGCGCATCCAGCGCTGTGAAAAATGCGGAGAAATGTTTATTCTCCATAAAAATGAGCTGCTGTGCGGCACCTGCACAGAATAATGGTAGAGAGGAATACAATATGCAAAAAGAAATACAAGAGGCTGTCTTTTCTGAAAAGAAAGACAAGCAGCTTGTCTACCTGCCTGAAAAATGCATTGGCTGCGGAACCTGTATACAGGCCTGTCCGAAAGGAGTCCTTACGATAGGAGCCGTGGGCGCTGTAGCCCGGGATCTCTTTGAGGGACCTTTCCTGGAAATGAAAGGAGAAAACTGTTTGGTCTGCGGTCTCTGCGCCAAAGCCTGTCCTACAGGCGCTCTGGAATTGAGACAGGAAGGCAAGGCTTTGAAGGATGAATCCTATGTTTCTGGGGCTCTGAAAACAACAAGCGTAAACGAAAATTGTTCCCATTGCGGGCTTTGTGCGGAAATTTGTCCCAGAGCCTGCATTACTGTAACCCGGAAACCTGCAGAAGACGGAAGCTTGACGCTAGTTGGAAAGACTGAGGTTGATACTGAAAAGTGTGTCCATTGCGGCTGGTGCGCTGCGGTCTGTCCTTCGGATGCAATCCATGTTGAAAAACCCTTTGAGGGCAGCTGGGAATTCAATGAAGCGCGTTGCCAGACTTGCCACACCTGTCTTGAAGTCTGTCCTGCAGGAGCTCTTTTCAATAAGGACTGGGAAGCTGGAGAAAGAGTGGAAAAAGTCTCGCATAGACCGGAGGCCTGTATTTATTGTGGAGCCTGTGCTCTGGCTTGTCCTGTAGGTGCAATCGATGTAAAAAAGAGTGCAATTCTTCCAGAAATGCAAAAAAAAGGGCCGCTTGAGAAAAAGCTGCTTGGAGTTTCGGCGCCTGAGGCTGTTCGCCGTACAAAACTTGAAATCGACAGGGCTGCATGCCTAGGCTGTGGAAACTGCGTAATTGCCTGTCCTGTAAACGCAGTCGAGGATGAGGAACTTGCCGCAGGGCATCTAAACAACCTTGAAGCCAAGGCTTTGCTTGAGATAAAGGACGGAAGGCTTGAGGTGCTTGACCAGACTCGTTGCGGAGGGGATGCAACCTGCGCTTTGATCTGTCCAGTAGATGCAATCCGGCTTGTCCGAAGGGAGGAATAAGTAATGGCAGGAACAATTGTAATTAAGAACGGATATGTTTTTGATCCCCTCAACGAACTCAAAGGAGACGTTATGGACATCTGCATCCGAGATGGCAAGGTTGTCAGAGAACTTAGCCCTGCTGAAAGCAAGGATGCAAAAGTAATCGATGCCAAAGGCTTGACTGTCATGCCTGGAGGAGTAGATTCTCACTCCCATGTTGCAGGCGCAAAAGTTAACGCCGGGCGGCAGATGCGCCCCGAAGATCATTACAAAACCAATCTAAAAAAGACCGAACTAACGCACTCAGGCTCAGGCTACACCGTCCCTTCGGTCTACAAACAGGGCTATGATTACGCAGCCATGGGGTATACCACGGTCTTTGAGGCAGCCATTCCGCCTCTTGAAGCTCGCCATTCCCATGAAGAAATGCGCTCAACCCCTCTGCTTGATATGGGAGGCTACCTTGTACTTGGCAACAACTGGTTCCTTATGCGTTATCTTAAGGAAGGAGAACTCGAAAGAGCCGCAGCCTATGTTGCTTGGATGATGAAAACCCACAAAACCTATGGAATCAAATGCGTAAACCCTGCAGGGGTTGAAAATTGGGGTTGGGGAGAGAATGTAAACAACCTTGACCAAGCCAACATTCACTTCGAAATGAGCCCTAGGGAAATGATAAAAGGGCTTACTGAAGTTAACGAAATGCTGGGCATGCCAATGCCTTTGCACCTGCACGCAAACAACCTTGGGCATCCTGGTTGCTACGAACTTACAAAGGAATCTTTGAAAATTTCGGCTCCAGTCAAGCCCAAACAGAATCTAGATATTGAGTGGGCTGAGACTAAAATGGATCTTGCTAGAGAGCGTTCAGTCTATCTTACTCATCTTATGTTTAACAGTTTTGCAGGCACAAGCTGGAGGGACTGTGAATCCGGAGTAAAAGATGTTGCTTCTTACATCAATAGCGTAGACCATGTGGTAATTGACAGTGGCTGCACCCCTTTTGGGGAAGCTACAGTTATGACTGGAGACGGACCTGCAATCCATGACCTTTATACCCTGACCGGAAACAAATGGTCAAACACCGATATTGAACTCGAATGCGGCTCTGGGGTGCTGCCCTTTACCTATTTCAAATCCAATCCGGTACACAGTATGCAATGGGCCATGGGGCTAGAGACCCTTTTGCTTATTAAAGATCCCTGGAAGACCATCATGACTACGGATAGTCCTAACGGAGGGCCTTTTACCAAATATCCTGAAGTCATGACTTGGATAATGTCTGAAGCCTATAGGAAAAAGACCTTTGGAGAATGTCATAAATGGGCTAATGATCGCACAGAACTTGGAGGCGTAAACCGGGAACTTTCTCTATACGAGCTTGCAATTCTTACCCGAGCTAACCCTGCCAAAACCATAGGTATGGCTCATCGGAAGGGATCTCTTGGAGTCGGAGCCGATGGCGATGTAACTATCTATGCTCTGGATCCGCAGACCCTTAATGCGGATAACTATGAAGAACTCCTTCGGGCTTTCAGGCACGCAGCCTATACTGTAAAGGCTGGTGAAATCGTCGCAAAATCTGGCGAGATTGTGTCAGTTCCAGAAAAAAGGACCTACTACTCTGACGTTTATGTAGCAGACGCTCAGGAAAAGGATATGCTAGCCGATGTCAAGGAATGGTTCAAGTACTATACTTTAGGATTTGCAAATTATCCGACTCCTGAAAAGTACCTTGAAAATCCAACTCCTATAAAGGTCAACCAGGAGAGCTGAAGCAATGGAAACTTTAATACTTACTCTTAAAAAAGAAATAGATATTAAACTTGAAGCCGACGTAATTACTCCCGACAACTTTGCCGGAAAAAGCCTTGAAGCAATCAAAGCCCTGTCTGTTTGGCAGGGTCCAAATGCTCTTCCTTTGGGCGATTTTTTCGAAGTTGAGGGAAAAAGTGGAAACTCTGCAGAAGAGACTTTTATTCGCATAAAAGGCGATGCCTCCCGAATAAAACAGATCGGGGCCGGAATGAGTGCAGGGCGGATTGAAATCGAAGGGCCGGTTGGAATGCGGGTTGGTGCAGGCATGAAAGGTGGAGAGCTTTTGGTTTTAGGCAATGCTGACTCCTGGGCAGGCATGGAAATGGAAGGAGGACTGCTGCACATAAAAGGCAACGCCGGAGATCACGTAGGCTGCGCTTACCGCGGATCTTGGCACGGGATGAAAGGGGGGCGAATCTTAATCGAAGGCTCTGCCCGGCACCAGCTCGGAGGCGGGATGGATGGCGGAGAAATCCTTGTCGGAGGAAGTGTCCAACACTTTTGCGGAATTCGCCAAAACGGAGGACTTATTGTCGTCAAAGGAGGAGCTTTTCGCGGCGTAGGCGTTGAAATGAAGGGCGGAACAATTCTTATCTGCGGAAAAATCGAGCGTTTTTCCCCAGGCTTTGAAGCTGCAGGAAAGGAGACTGGGCTTAGCTTTGGGGAACTCGAATATGCAGGTGAGTTTAAGAAGTTTTTAGGGGATTACGCTATCAGCAAGCGGGCAAAAGGTGTGCTCTACGCAAATGCAGCAAAAAACCCGAAACTCTGAGGTAAAAGGCATGGAAGTAATACTCATAACAGGCAGTACGATTGAAGAAGGTAGGCTTGCCAAAGGGGGGGATAAACTTAGCGAGGAGTACCAAGCTGAATGTGCGGTTTGCTGGCTTTCCCCAGTTGATTTTGAGGCTTTAGGCTCCCCTAAAAAAGTGCAAGTTACAAGCCGGAATGGAAAGCATAAGGTAGCGGTTTACACGAAATGTACGGAAGCTGTAAGGCCGGGGCAGGTTTTTATGCCAAGAGCCATCTGGTCAAACGTGATAATTGATCCTGATACTTTTTCTACAGGCTCTCCTCTCTACAAAGGGGCCCCTGTAGAGCTTGAGCCAACGGAGGCTGAGGTACTGAGTGCCGAGGACGTTGTTTTAAAAGTTTATGCCGGAGGACAGTAATATGGAGCCAGTTTTATCCAAGAACATTATCTGTCCGGTCTGCGGGGCTGCCTGCGACGATATCCAAGTCAAGCTCGGAGACGGGACTATTGAAGTTAAAAACGCATGCAGGATGGGCAGTGCCAAATTCAAGGAAGTTGTAAGTTCCCACAGGCTCAGACAGCCTTTGCTAAAAGCTCCAGGAGAGATAAAAGCCAGTCCAGCAGATTGGGATGCAGCTCTTGAAAAGGCAGCTGATATTCTCTGCTCGGCTAAAAGGCCTTTGCTTTTTATGGGCAGCGAAACCTCCTGCGAAGCCCATGAAGTCGGCCTCCATATAGGAGAATATCTGGGAGCTGTAGTGGATTCAAATGCCACTATCTGCCATGGGCCTACTGCCATGGGGATTCAGGAAGCGGGAAAAGTAGGTGCAACAGAAGGCCAGAAAAAGAATAGGGCTGATCTTGTGATTTATTGGGGCACAAATCCTCTTGAGTCCATGCCTCGTCAGATGTCCCGTTATGCGGTTTTTCCGAGAGGGTACTGGACCAAGAAAGGGCGGTTTGATAGGAAGATAATTACAATCGATCCGAGAAAGACTCCAACAACTGCAGCCTCAGATCTGCATGTTCAGCTCAAGCCCGGCTCAGACTATGAATTGGCAAGTGCGCTTCTGACTCTTCTCCATGGAAAAGAGCCCCATCCCTCGGTTGAAGAGATTACGGGGGTTTCAATTGCTACCCTAAAGGAAATGCTTGAGCTGATGAAGAGTTGCAAGTTCGGAGCCATTTCCGTAGGGCTTGGGCTTTCCTCCTCCATCGGAAAACACAGAAATGCCGAAATTGCCATGACCCTTGTCAAGGAGCTTAATGATTATACGAAGTTTACTCTCGGGGCGCTTCGAGGGCACTGCAATGTGGCAGGTTTTAACCAGATTGCCTCCTATCTTTATGGCTACCCCTTTGGGCTTGATTTTATGCGAGGTTATCCCCGCTATAATCCGGGAGAGTTTACAACAGTGGATCTGCTCAGGGAAAGAGATGTCGATGCGGCTTTTGTTATGTGCGCGGATCTAGTCTGCCACATTCCAGCCGATTGTGCAGCTTACCTTGCTAAAATCCCAATGGTCTGTCTAGATATCGCGCCCTGCCCAACTAGTGTGGCTTCGGATGTCGTCCTTCCAGGAGTCATCGACGCTATGGAATGCGATGGCACTTTTTACAGGCTGGATGATGTGGCCGTCCACTTTGAGCCCTTTACGGAATCTCCTTTCACTTTCACAAAAAGCAACGAGGATACCCTTAAGCAGCTCTTTGAGAAAATAAAAGCAAGAAAGGAAAAGAAGTAAACAAAGAAGTAAGTTGATTGCTCCTTTGCTTTCATATAGAAGGAGCAAACCCAAAAAAAGGCAATTCTCCAATCGGAAAAAGAGGAAGGGGTTTTTGACCCTTCTACTTTCCGATTTTTTGGCAGTGTCGCAAATTTGCTGTAAATTCAAAGTCGATTTTTTGGAGACTGTGCGCAAAACTAATCTAATGATCTTGAATTTTTGATTTAAATACACCTTAAAATTTGTAATTTTACAGAAAAATTGGAATACTGCCCACCCCAAAATACCCTTGTTAAAAACCCGGAAATATCCGGGGATAAAAACTCAGTTTTCCTTTCGGAAAGCCACTTTTTCCCCGCACCCGCGATGCAATTTTTTGGTTCCTCCCCCTTCGCTCAGCACGGTTAACATACCTTCCGTATCCGTAATCTTCGTGCCCATTAAGGCTGTCACTCCTCTTTCGAAGAAGGGAATCGGATACAAGGGCGCACTTGGGCCTAATAATATAATTTCCCTAGCTTTTCCTGTGGCTGCAAAAGCAAGCAGCTCGTCTATGCTACCATTTGCAAGCGTGCTTGCGCTTAGGATTACAACATCTGAGGCAGGCACAATTTCTTTAGCTTTTTCGGAGGCCAAGATTTTGACCTTCGGGCTCTTAACCTCCCGCTTCTCAAGCACGGTCAACTCAGCTTTTCTTTTGAGAATTTTTGGAACCAGAGGCTTAAAATAGCCAACCATTGAGACCTTATCCCAAGGTCGAACAAGGTCAAGAACATTCAGGGCTGAATCTAAAACCAGCCCTGTTTTTATCCCGGAATCAATTGCCGTATCCAGCAGCCTGTGGGCAAGTGCATTTGCAGCTGCCACTCCCACAGCTGCCTGAAGAGGCTCAGAGGAAAGAGCCATTTCAAGCAATTCATCTACAGGTCTGCCTTTGAGTTTTCCTGCAAAGCCCAGGGCTGGGCAGCCGGAAAATTCATAAAGCGGAGTGCAGGCAACTCCTCCCCGGTTCCCTGAAATTTTTACGCCCGTATAGGCTAGCCCAATGCGGACATCCTCAGCTTTAATAGCTTTTATGTCAGGGCCAAATTTCTGCCGGAGTTCATTTACAAGGGTGGGTATAACTTTATTAGCTTTCATTTTTGCAATCCTTCTTTCTTTATCCTTTTTATCTCTTCTTTATCATTATTTTCCTCTTAATTTGGATTTTTACCCATAATTCAGATCCTTTCAATCTTTGAGGTAAGGTCCAGAGGTTGTGCATAATACGGAGCGCTTGAAACTATTATATCTACAAAAGGGGCGTATTCCGGAATTTTTTCTGCTTTTATCCCTCCTACCGCGAGTTCGAGTTTCGAGTTAAGTTCTTTGAGTTTTGGGCTAAGTTCCCGAAGTTCTTCAGGACTGAGGTGATCAAGAAGCATAATGTCCGCTTTTTTGGCGTATTTGAAAGCCTCTTCTCTGGATCTGGGTTCAATTTCTATCTTTTTTAAGGCTCTGAGGTTTTTCAACTCTCCATCAACTCTCAGGTGGTTTTGGCTGAATTGGATGGAATCACTCAGAGAGTTTCTATGAACGTCCGCTCCTCCAGCCCGGACGGCTTTTATTTCAAATTTGCGAGCTCCAGGATGAGTTTTTCGGCTTGTTGCAACGATTACGTCAGGATTGGCTTTTCGGGCAAGTTGTGTAAAGGCAGCTGCTTTTCCGGCGATTGCACACATAACTGAGAGAAAGGTTTGAGAGACTCTCCAGAGCTTAAAAAGAGTTTTTAAATCCCCTTCGGCCTCAAAAAGAGTGGTTTCGGGCTCAAAAGGTTTGCCGTTTTCAAGAAAGGCGCAGACTTTTAAACCTTGTTTTTCGTAATAGGCTGCTAGATCGTCCGTGCAAGCCGAAACTCCTGCTTCTCTTGACTTTATTTGTAAGGTTCCTTTGCCTTTAAGGGCTAGTAGTTCCGCGCTTTCGTCCTGATATGGACAATCTTCAAAAAAATACAGTTCAAAAAGGTCAATCATTTTCAGTCTCCTGAATTCTTAGTTTTTATAGAATGCAGTGAAAAATTTATGAAATTTATCTCTGAAGTTTATATCCGAGCTATTTAGAGCCTTGGTATCTTTTTTGTTTTATTAATAAAGATCTTTTTTTAAAAATATCTGAATAATATAAGAACGGCACAAATATAATTATATATTTATTGGGCTTGTGACATATATAAAAAGGTAGTAATATATTTGGGAATTCTTTGAAAGAAAAACAGCAATTTGAAGCTGTAATTTTATTGTGGGAATAGGTAGAAAGTGGAGATCGAAGTTGATACTATGAGTGCTATCTTAAATTTGATTTTTTTTTCTGAAAAAAGGAAAAAAATTCTTACTTTATTGGCGGAAGGGCCAAAAGACATTGAGGAGATAAAAAATAAACTTAAAGGCAATCCCTGTGCAATAATGCCTCAGATCAAAAAATTAAAGGATATGGATCTTATTACCCAGCAGGAAACTACGTATGAGCTTTCGGATATAGGGAAGGTAATTGTTGCAAGAATGCTGCCCTTGACTAATCTGCTCCAGGCGTTTGAAGGGAATAAGAATTATTGGTCAAAACATGATCGGAGGCCAATTCCAAGCCATTTGATGAATAAAATCAACATGCTTGGAAAATGTATACTGGATGAGCCTGAGCTTGATCAACTCTTCGAATTTCCGGCGAATTTGAAAGAACCCTTACTTAGAACGAGCCGGCTTCGGAGCTTTTATTCCTTTTTTTGCCCAGATTGCCCAAAAATGCAGGCAGCCTGTGCAATGAATGGCGCAGAAATTGATCTGATTCTGGATAAAAAGATCTACAACAGATTAAAAGAGGATTTTAAGCCCGAATACAAAACAATTCTTGAAAAAGGGGTTTCTATCTATCTCTACTCTGGGGAAATAAAGCCTTCTTCTTTTGTAATTACGGACGAGTTAACGCAACATCCTGAGCTTGAAGGTATTATTGATGATCTGGTTGAAAAAGCAGAATCAGAAAACAATAATAACGATGAATATGAAATACAACCTGGTGATTTGCCATTTGACAAAGAACCAGACATCTTTAACAAATAAAAGAATAGGAGTTTCACATTATGTTT
>JAQUFK010000055.1 GCA_028684695.1 Methanosarcinaceae archaeon
TCCGAAAGACTCATAAAAGTCTCCCATCCTAAAGAAAATCAATGTGTCTGGGTAAGCTTCCTTGGCTTCATAGTATTGGCGCATTGCAGGAGTCAGCTTGTTCATTTTTTACTCACTCGTCTTTGGATTTTTCTTTATTTCTCAAAGCCCGGATAATCGATATAATAGTCGATAATAATAGTCAATATAATATGTAATAGTTGAGATAATATATCTGGGACGAGAATAGATAATATTAGAGGAATTAGTATTAGCAGTATCAATTAGGTAGATGTTTTTGGGTTTGAATTCTGGAGGCTTAAAGCTTTTATCTCTTTTCTTTCGAATCATGCTACTTATATTTAATAATATTTTGATATTCTTACTCTATTTTAGGAGGAGACTCTTTGAGCGAGGAAAAATTAGTTAAGGTTTGTCCGGTCTGTGGAAATTCGGAACTTTATTATGAGGCTGGAGGCTACGGGGGCAAGGTCTATCATTGCAAAGCCTGCGGATATATCGGGGCTTTTGTTGTTGAGGCAAATGAAGAGCTGCTTGAAAATATAAAAAGGAAATATGAGCAAGAGCGACAAAAAGCAGGAAAAAAAGCAGGCTAAACAAAATGAAGTAAATAGAAGGAAAAGGACAAAAGGGGAAGTTTTCTAGCTTATTTTTTCTCTCCATTTTCTTTTTTAAAAAATTTATATCATTCCTAATAAAGGCTAAAGTTTTTAAATGAGGTTTCTCTTACCTATTATCTCTTACTTTCAATAATTGGTAAGTTATTTTCTATCTCTTCAGTAAATTCTAAGATTATTTTAAAAAACCCAAATAAACGTGATATCTATGAAACTTCGTGTAGTAAGTTCTAAAGAAGAAATTGAAACATTAAATGAAAATGAAGAATTTATCCACCTTGCTTTTAGGCCTTCCAACAAGGATATCTTCAAACTCGTTATAAGGTGCCCAAATGTAAGGGCAATCCACATCCCCAATTCCTACAAGAAAACCATCTCCAGCTCAGCTCAGATGTATCTGTCCATGCAAAACATCGCTTTGCTCGAAGGGGATGTTTGGGGGCACAGAAAAGACATTAACGAATACTCGGAAGTTTCTCCAAGGGTCTTTGAGCGCATAAACGAACTCAAGTCCGAAGGGCTCGCCGAGCAGGATATTATTGAAAAAGTAGTAAGAGAGACCCGGCTCAGTCCCGATTTCATAAGCTTTATTATTTCAATGTGAGCTTTTTCTCTTCCTGCAAAAAGCCCTTAACTCTAAGCCCTTAACTTTAAAATCTCAAGGTTTTAGGGTTGGGGCAGCAGAACTTTTTTTCGAATTTTCTTGGATTCTCCGGCTTTTTCCGGGTTTTCTGAATTTTCGAATTTTAAAATAATCCTTATTTATTCTTAAAATAATTTTAAATAATTTTCAAAAGTGTCCCATTTAAAAAAACATTTTTAATAAGATTTTGAAAAGTATTTTAAAAAATAAGTAGTTTGGTGGGGCCGCTGAGATTTGAACTCAAGTCGCAAGACCCCCAGCCTTGCAGGATGGACCAGGCTACCCTACGGCCCCGCAGAGTAGTTTTCTTTTACTTTTTTTTGAGGAAAGGTTTTTCAGCCTCGCAAAACTATGTTAATCATAGATGTAGTATAAATGTATGTCGGTACAAGCCCCCTTTTGCTTTCTTTACTTGGAGCCTTTCTCTTTTTTTTCTTTGCAGCTATTTTTCTTTTTTACACCTTTGGGGTTTTAAGCTCTTGCTTTAGGCAGGCCTTTACCTCGGATTTTTTTGTAAGCAATGCTTTTGCCTTGAGCATCCGCTGGACAATTGTTATATGGGTCAAAAGGACGATTGCTGCTACAGCCCAGCCCAAAAATCCAAAAAGGGCGCCTGCAGCCAAGAGGAGCATACGTTCCGTTCTTTCCGCAACTCCTACTGAGAGTTTTTCACAGCCTGCAGCCTCGGCTCTGGCCCGGGTATAGCTTACAAGAAAAGAGCCTATCAGGGCAAAACCTGCCCAGAGCCAGTCTGGAAGGAGGAAAAAACCTTCATTTGCAAGGCTTCCAGCCTGGTTTATTCCTGAGATTGGAAAAAGTGTAAGCTTTCCTTCTATTAGCCCATAACTGATTCCAAGAAACATCAGGGCATCGGAATAGCGGTCACAGACTGAGTCTAGCACGCCTCCAAAGGGGCTTATGCGGCCTTTTGCTCTTGCCACAGCTCCGTCCAGAACATCGAAAAGCCCACTGAATAGGATTAGAAGTCCTCCTTCTATGGAGTTTCCACGGGCAAAAGCAAACCCTGCGGCTATGCTTACAACAAAACCAATTAAAGTTAAACTGTTTGGAGAGAGGGGGATGCTGCGGGCAAGCGGGGTTATCAGGTTCCTTATACTATTTTTAAGCTCGTTGAAAATATTAAGTCCTCCCTTTGCATCGGCGGCCTTGCACCGGCAGAGTTGCGATGAGTTCAAATCCGTAAAATGTCCGTTTTGCTCGCTTGCGCTCAAGCAGATTGGACTTTTTTAATTTTGATCATCTTTCGGCTTGGTTTAAGTATTTAGCTCTATTTCGCTATCTGGCTATAAAATATAGTTTTTGGGTTATTAGTCTTCTCTTTTTTGAAAAGATGGGGACGCTGCTGAAAATCTTTTGAATCCAAATCTTGGATTTCGGTAAAGTATTTAAGTGTACCCTGAATTGCTTTTGAAAAGACTATTAAATTATTTGTTTTTAATGGAGTTTCAATAATGGAGCTTGTTCAAAATCACAAAAAGCTTTGCACACACTGCGGACAGTGTCTGGACGTCTGCCCGATGTATGAGGATCTGGGGCTTATCGAAAGATTATATGCTTTTCTTGAAACCGGAGTCGGAATAGAGCCGGAAGACCTTTCTTCTTGCCTTACCTGTGGGCTCTGTGCGGAGGCTTGTCCTGAAGGGCTAGGGCTTAAGCGGCTTATTTCTCCTGCTCGAAAAAAACTTGTAGCTGAGATGGGGCTTGGAACCCGGCAGACCATGGTTGATCCGGCCGCGGATAATAACATTTTTAAAAAAATTCTCGAAATGGGCGGGCTTTCCAAAGTTCCGGAATACAAATCCGGGCCTGCTCCGGTTGTTTATTTTCCGGGCTGCGCTGCAAATTATATTAATACCAGCATGTCCAAGGCGACTGTGGCTCTTCTTGAGGAAGCTGGAGTTGATTATTCTGTTCTAAGTGGGCTTGAGTACTGCTGTGGGGCGGTTTCTGCAGGAGCTGGAAACCCGGGGCCTCTGCAAAGAAACGCAAAAAAGAATCTGGATGAACTCAAAAGGCGGGGTGCAAAAATTCTTGTCACAGCTTGTCCGGGTTGTTTTAAAGCTTTTAAGGATATCTATCCCAGGGTTTTTGGGGCGCCGGATTTTGAAGTTTTACAGATCTCGCAGTACCTTGAGCGTTTAATCCAGGAAAGAAAGCTTATTCTCAGACATCCGCTCAAACACAGGGTTTTTTACCACGATCCCTGTCACCTTACCCGAGGGTTGGGTGTTTATAGGGAAGCTCGAGCTGTCCTTGAAGCTGTTCCTGGCACGGAACTTGCTAATAAAAGCCCAGAAGGCTCGGCTTGTTGTGGGTTTGGGGGAGGAGTCCGGGCAAGTGCTCCGGATAAATCTCTTGCAATTGCTTCTGGGCGGCATAAGGCTGCAAAGGCGCTTGGCTGTGATTTGATTATTACAAACTGCGGAGGTTGTATGCAGAATCTGACCGAAGCCGGAGCTGAATCGGAAGAGGAGTTAGAAGTTGTGGATCTGGCCGAATACTTAGCCCGAGCTTTTGGAAAGAATATCAAAAGAGAGGATCGAAAAATGCTAGAAGAAGTTAATAAGGCATATTCCCTTTGTCTTCAGAATTATATTCTGCCGGATAAAGCAAGCAATAATTATTTATAATTCTTCTATCTTTTTACTTTTTTAATATTTCTCCCTCTCTTTTCCTGAAATTTCTTTGTATTTACTCTCTTGCTTTTGAAATTCCCTTTAAAATCCTTTTTTAAGCTTCTATTCTTATCGGCCTTATTAAGGCTTGTGGGACATTTTTGTTCTTAAATCAAGTTTTTTTGTGTTTTTACAAGCTTAGGGCAAAGGCTAAGCAATGGGAATTTTTTCCTATAATCCGATTTAGCAAACTTAAGCTTAGCTAGCTCTGCAGGATTTTTTAGCTCCTTTTTGGGTCTTTTCAAAGTTTGAGCTAGTCTCGCAGTAGCTTTCGCTTCTATCTTCTTCTATGAAGAGTTAAGAAGAGGATCCTTTCGATTTATTGAGATTCCTTTTTGAATTTTGGAAGTTCTTCGAAAAGGAGTTTTCTGAAAGGTTTGCGCTCCTTCTTCCCATATTTTATCCCCTATTTGTTATATTATATTTTATATATATTTTTTGCCTAATCTGGACTTGATTTTACAATTAGGCTACTGTATTAATAACTAAAGAGTAAAATATATATACTCTTTCCTAATTTGCTCTCCAGCCTTTGGCAAAATATTTATACCAGTACTTTGCAACTCATTAAGTGGAGATACCTGAGATATTACGAGTTAACAGCGGGAACTAATGTTCCATGTCCAAAGCACGTTTTCCCGATGTCTAAAACTCATGAACCCCATAAATTCATGATCTCCCAATCCGCGAGGAATAAGGAACTTATGCCCTTTCAACTCCCAACTTCGGGCCTGTCCTTCTCAGACAGCTTATGATTTCATGCATAAGGGTCTTGATTTTTCCTCGATGGCTCATGAACCCCTACCCATAAGTAGCCATGGCTTATCCCATTTGGGCCTGGTTTTGTATGAATGGTTCTTTATGAATAGTCTTAGCTTGTATGTGTAGATCAGGCTCTCCTGAGCTTTTTTCTATCCGCCTAGCTTTGGCTATCCTCTAAGGCGGCTCATGTTTCGGGAATCAATGAAGCAGGTAATCATGGATCAGGTTTTCTCTTTTAAAACAAAATGGAGGATGCAACATTAGCAACGAAGAACTGCTTCAGGAACTGTCCGATGCAATAGTTTCCTGTAAGAAAGACAAAGTGCTTGCTGCTGTTGAGAAAGCAAAAGGGCAACTTGACCCCACTGTGATTATCGAAAGCGGACTTGCGGAAGGCATGAATAAAGTTGGAACTCTTTTTGAAAGAGGAAAACTCTTCTTGCCCCATGTAATGATGGCAGCCGACGCAATGACTGCAGGTGTCGAAGCCCTCAAGGACCTTGTGCCCGAAAGCAAAGAAGGGGCCAAGATGGGGGTTATCGTAAACGGAACCGTAGAAGGGGACGTACACGACATCGGAAAAGCAATTGTCTCTACCATGCTCCAGTCTGCAGGTTTCGAGGTCCATGACATCGGAAGAGATGTTCCGGTCCGGAACTTTATCGACAAAGCAAAGGAAGTCAATGCCAATATGATCGGCCTTTCCGCTCTTATGACCACAACTCTTCAGGGGCAAAAAGATGTAATCGATCTCCTTGCTGAAGAAGGCATGAGGGATAACATCAAAGTGATGATCGGAGGCGCACCTGCCACTCAGGCATGGGCCGACAAGATTGGGGCAGACTGCTACGCAGAAAACGCAAGCGAAGCAGTGGCCAAGGCAAAGGAACTTCTCATTTAATTCAATCTTATTTCGGAGGTTTTTAAAAAATGGCACAGAATAACGCAGTTGCAGGATACCGTACCCTTAACGGTGTGGAATTAAACCTTTTTACTCCCGAAGAGCTCAAGGCAATCCACTACGC
Source organism: Methanosarcinaceae archaeon (assembly GCA_028684695.1). GTDB lineage: Archaea > Halobacteriota > Methanosarcinia > Methanosarcinales > Methanosarcinaceae > JAQVBP01. The sequence continues at coordinate 5,744 of JAQUFK010000055.1, forward strand.
CACAATCGAAGTCATGCAGAACCCAGGGATTCAGGTCTCTGACGCTGAAGCAAGACAGATCTTTAAGGAAAACGGTTGTGAAGTCGACGAAGAGACTCAGATCGTAAAGATCCCTGAGTATATTGTCAGAAAGGCTCTTCAGCTTGCTCCCTCCAGATTCACTCTCTGGGGCCGCGAAAAGAAATACAACACTCTCATCGAATGCGGCGGAAAAGTTCACTGGACCTGCTTTGGAACAGGCGTCAAGATGTGCAAGTACGTAGCTCCAGGCCAGTACAAGACCATCGATTCCGTTGACAACGACATTGCCGAAATCGCAAAGCTCTGTGATTGGGCTGAAAATATCGACTATGTCTCCCTTCCTGTTTCTGCAAGAGACTGGGCAGGTAAGGGTGCACAGGACGTGCACGAAATCTTTACAGTTATGACCAACACCCAGAAGCACTTCCATCACATCGACCCTGTCGGAGAAAACGTCGAGTACTACTGGGATCTCGCAGTCGCATTCTACGGTGGCAACGCAGAAATGGCAAAACAGAGACCTATTTTCTCTATGCTCGTCTGCCCAACTAGCCCGCTTGAGCTCAGTGTCAATGCTTGTCAGGTCATCATGAAGGGTGCCCGTCTTGGAATTCCTCTCAACGTTTTGAGTATGGCAATGTCTGGGGGGTCTTCTCCTGTCTACCTTGCAGGAACTCTTGTAACTCACAACGCTGAAGTTCTCTCCGGTATTGTGCTCGCTCAGCTTACAAACCCAGGGGCTCCCTGTATGTACGGCAGTTCCACCACCACTTTCGACCTGAAAAAGGGAACTGCTCCTGTTGGATCTCCTGAACTTGGGCTTATCAGCGCCTCCGTTGCAAAACTCGCACAGTTCTACGGCCTTCCTTCTTTCGTTGCAGGCACTTAGGCTGACGCCAAGATCCCGGATGACCAGGCTGGACATGAAAAGACGCTTACCTGTCTGCTTCCTGCCCTCTCTGGCGCAAACACTCTTTACGGCTCCGGGATGCTTGAGCTTGGTATGACCTTCTCCATGGAACAGCTTGTCATCGATAACGATATTATCAAGATGGCTAAGAAAGTCATGGAAGGAGTCCCTGTCTCCGAGGAAACCCTCGACATCGAATCCATCCAGAAAGTAGGCATCGGAAACAACTTCTTGGCTCTTAAAAAGACCATGAAACTTGTGGACTACCCCTCAAGCCCCATGCTTATCAACAGGCAGATGTTCGGGGACTGGGAACATGCAGGTTCAAAAGACCTTGCAACGGTTGCCCACGAAAAAGTAGTAGATGTGCTTAAGAACCACGTGGTTCCTGAACTCGACGCTGAAGTTCTTGAAAACATGAAGGCTGTAGTTGAGAACGCAGACAAGGCTTTCAGAGACAGCAGATAATTATAAAATTTGAAAAATTAAACTCATTTTAATTATTAGGAGATTTAAAAATGGCAAGCAAAGAAGAAATCATCGCAAAAGCACAGGAATCAATTACCGAATTCGACGCTGATATGGCTGGGGAAGCCGCAAAGGAAGCTCTTGCAGCAGACATCGATCCTGTCGAACTCATTGAGAAAGGGTTTACCGCAGGGATGCAGATTGTCGGAGAAAAGTTTGAGCAGGGCTCCCTTTTCCTTCCTCACGTACTTGCAGCAGCTGAAGCAATGAACTCGGGGATCAATGTAATCAAGCCCGAAATGGAGAAGAGAAAGTCCAAGACCGAATCTAAGGGAATCGTCATGATCGGAACCATCGAAGGGGACATTCACTCCATCGGTAAAGACATTGTCTCTTCCATGCTCAGCATCGGTGGCTTTGACGTAATTGACCTTGGCAGAGATGTCGCAGTCTCTACTTTTGTTGAAAAGGTAAAGGAAATGAAGCCGGACGTTGTTGCATCCTCCGCCCTCATGACCACTACCATGGTTACTCAGATCCAGCTCGAAGAACAGCTCAAGGAAGCAGGCATCCGCGATCAGGTCAAGACCATGATCGGAGGAGCGCCCTGCACCCAGGACTGGGCAGACCAGATCGGAGCCGACATCTACGGAGAAAGCGCAACCGATGCTGTCAACAAAGTCAAAGAGGTTTTACTCTAAGCCTTCTGGCTTTAAAAACGAAGAAAATGCATCCTTTTGGGATGCATTTTTTTTCTAAAAAATGATTTTTATTCAGTATTTTCAGACCCTTAGTTGTGGAGTTCCCGTTTTCGGGGTGGGCTGGAAATGCTATGAAAAATATCTGTTTCCTGGTTCATAATGTACGCAGAGCTAGTGGAAGGCTCAAAACGTACAAAGAACCTGAAATGTTCTGAAGAGATTGTTCGTCTCAATCAGAACTTCTGCAGTCAGCTTGCAATATTGGAGGGAGTTTTCCGTGGATTTGCAAAGCTTAAAAAAACAGGAAAATAAGAGAAAAATCAGTAAAGGGTATATGTGGGCCTTTTTCTGTGCTATATTCTGGGGAATCTGGTACCTACCCGGAACGGTTGTTTGGGTCTTGAATCCCTTTGACGAAATGTACAGTGCCATTGCTGCAATACGTGGGGATGAAATTTCCCTTGTTATTACTGCGGTCTTAATTACGGCCTTTAATGCGCTTACCGTTATGCTTGCGCTAATGCTCTGGAACGGAGTGCTTGGAAAATTCGGTGAACTTAAGCGGACCTTAAAAGAATTCCAACCGTGTTCAAAGTGGTTCTTTATGGCTTCTATCTTTGGAGGTCCGATGGCGATTCTTGGATCTTTCATTGCTATGGGGTTCATCGGCGGAGCCTTTGCAGCGGTTGCGGCCCTGCTTTATCCGGTAATCGGGTCTGTGCTGGCCTATTACTGGTACGGTGAAAAAATTTCCAAAAGAGCGGCACTCGGAATCGGAGTCATTATCCTTGGTGGCATAACTATCTTTGGCGGGGGCCTGCTCAAAGACCTGTCAGGGGGAAGTGTCCCCTGGATTGGGTATTTGGGCGGACTTATGGCCGCTGCCGGCTGGGGAATTGAAGGAGCTGTTGCTGGAAAAGGGCTTGATATCTCAGAGCCTGATGCTGGATTGACCCTACGTTTCGTAGGGGAAAACATTATCTGGTGGCTCCTAATTGTCCCCCTGCTTGCGGTTGTCGGGTACCCAATGTATTCCTTTGCCCTTGAAGCCTTTGAACCTATGACTTTAATGATCCTGATCTTTGCAGGAATAACCTTTGGATTCTGCTATGTCTGCTGGTATAAGTCTTTCCCGCTGATCGGAGTGGGACGTGGCCAGGGGATTGGAAACCTCTATGGGTTGTTCTCAATTATCTTTATCTTCCTCTTCTTCGGAGAGGCTCCTCAGTGGACTCTCCTGCTTGGAGGGGCTCTTTGTGTTATAGGAAGTTTCGTTATGTTTACAGAAGATACGAGCGAACTTGAAACTCTAAGAGGGGATTAAGATGGGACTGCGCCCGATCAAATTCAGGATTCTGGAACTTTTCCTGGATGAAAAAGCCCACTGGAACTATGAGATTGTCTCAAAGATTCAGAATGAGTATGATATGCAGGGAAATTTCAAGAGGGATAGCATCAACTTTGACATCTTAGAGCTTGCATCCGGAGGGATGCTCAAAGATGTTGAACAAAAGGTCGATGAGGAGGGAATCTACAAACAAGGGTTCCTTCTGCACAGGTATATGATAACTGATTTCGGAAAAACCCGGAGTTCGGATGCCTGTCTTAGGTATGTGTAAGCAAAGGAGGCTCAAAAATGGTACAAAGCGCAGCTGCAATGGAAGCGTACAACGCCTACTGGGCAAATTCTTTCGTGCCCGCAGGAGAGGTCATGTGGATGGTCCTGATTCTGGTCTTGGCAGTCCTTGCCCTTTATCAAGCAAGGACTTTTGTGTCCAAGTTCTGAGTTTTCCTGATGATGAGTTTTTCAAAAAATACTAGAACAAGGTGATATAAAATGGCAATAGATTATGCTTTACGTATGGGAGATGGGAAAAAGATCTTCCTTAGTAAGGATCAACTCCTTGAAGAAATCGAGGCTGGTTCCGCCGACGCTGCTGATCTTGGGGAAATTCCAAGTCTTTCAGGGGATGAGCTTGCTAAGCTTTCTGAGATCCTTATGATGCCTGGCAAGACTGTAAGTGTTGAGCAGGGTATGGAAGTTCCTGTTACCCACGATATCGGAACGCTTCGAATTGATGGAGACCAAGGAAACAGTGGAGTTGGCATTCCTTCGAGCCGGCTTGTAGGCTGCATGATGCATGAAAGAGCTTTTGGCTCAGATACAATGGAGCTTGGCCATATTGATTACAGTTATAAGCCAGTTAAGCCTGTTGTTGCAAATGAGTGTCAGGCTATGGAAGTTTGCCAGCAGAATATGATTGTGCCAATGCTGTATGGGGCAATGCCAAATATGGGGCTTTATTATACCCCTGATGGGCCTTTTGAAAATCCTGGAGATCTTATGAAGGCGTTTAAGATCCAGGAAGCTTGGGAATCGATGGAGCATGCAGCAGAACACCTGACAAGGGATACGGTCTGGGTTATGCAAAGACTTTTTGCCTCTGGCGCTGATGGGATTAATTTTGATACAACTGGTGCTGCAGGGGATGCGGATATGTATGGAACTCTGCATGCGATTGAGGCTCTGAGAAAGGAGTTCCCAAATATATATATTGAGGCAGGAATGGCAGGGGAATGCGTTCTTGGAATGAATGGACAGCTAGAGTATGATGGAAAAACGCTTGCAGGACTATGGCCGCATGAGCAGGCCCCTTTGATTGAAAAGGCGGGGGAAAATGTATTTGGACCGGTTTGTAATACTAATACAAGTAAAACTTCAGCCTGGAATTTGGCAAGAGCTGTAACTTTTATGAAAGCAGCAGTTAAGGCTTCAAATATTCCCTGCCATGTGGATATGGGAATGGGGGTTGGAGGTATTCCAATGCTCGAAACACCTCCAATTGATGCTGTTACAAGGGCAAGTAAGGCAATGGTAGAAATTGCGGGAGTAGATGGAATATAGATAGGAGTTGGAGACCCAATGGGGATGCCAATTTCACATATTATGGCCTCAGGTATGACTGGAATTAGAGCAGCAGGAGATCTTGTGGCAAGGATGGAATTTGCAAAGAATATGAGGATTGGAGAAGCAAAGGAGTATGTGGCAAAGAAGCTGGGAGTAGAAAAAGCAGAGCTCTCAGATGAGTATGTGATGAGAGAAATTAGAGAAGAGTTAGATATTGGAGTTATTACATCTGTTCCAAG
>JAQUFK010000056.1 GCA_028684695.1 Methanosarcinaceae archaeon
AATTAACCCGGAGGCTTATCTACGCTTTTTTGCAAGCGCTCTTAATAAATTGTATAAGGTTTGGGGATCTTAGATCCTCTTGCAAAGGTAGACAGGCTAGAAGAACTTTATTAGTGATTGTATGACTAATTCAATTCATGAAATGATAAGAGCAAGCTTCAGATGTGAAGACATGGTAAAGTGTGTCCTGGGTTTAAAAGCTCTTGAGATCGAAGCTTATAAAGCTCTTTTAAACCAAGGGCCTCTTACAGCCGAGCAGCTAGGAGTCCTGCTGCACAGGGAAAGAAGCACGGCCTACCGCGCTTTGCAAAACTTGATCGCCTGTGGAATTGTTTACAGGGAGACAAAATCCATTGAAAGCGGGGGTTATTATTATGAATATGTAGGGGTAGAGCCCTCGGAATTGAAAGCTCTTGTCAGAAAAAACGTAGATGAGTGGTACAGCCAGATGAATGAACTTATAGAAAAAATGGATGATAAAATGAAGGCTCTCGTCATAAGGCTGGACGAAGAAGAAACAAGAGCCCAAACTAAAACCAAGTAAACCTTCCTGCCCACCCTCTTTGGAAGGGAGCAAGAGGATTTAGGCTCGGATTATACAAAGTTCTGTTTTATTCTAATGCTGTTTTTTTACAATCCATCTACAAACTCCCCGATTCTCTCAAGAGCTTTTCTAAGATCTTCAAGGGAAGCTGCATAAGCGCAACGCAGGAACCCTTCTCCGGCCTCTCCAAAAGCATCTCCTGGAATTGCAGCCACTTTCTTTTCGTTCAAAAGTTTTTCCGCAAACTCTGAAGAAGATAAGCCATAGGCTCCGATATAGGGAAAAGTGTAAAACGCTCCTTTGGGAGTAAAGCACTCAAGCCCGATTTTATCAAAACCCTTCATAATAAAATGCCGTCTCCGATCGTAAGCTCTTACCATTCGTTCCATCTCTTCTTTGCCATTTCGAAGAGCCTCTACGGCGCCTATCTGAGCGGTTACCGGAGCGCAGAGCATAGTATACTGATGAATAAGCATCATGGCATGGATGATTTCCGAAGGCCCCATCGCAAAGCCTAACCTAAGTCCTGTCATTGCATAAGCCTTGGAAAACCCATTTAGCATAAGGGTTCTTTCTTTCAGCCCTTCAAGAGAAGCAGTTGGAACGTGCTTGCCTTCGTAGGTTAGACATTCGTAAACCTCGTCTGAAATTACGATAAGATCATGTTCAATTACAAGATCTGCAATTGCTTCAAGGTCTTTCCGGCCCATGATAGCTCCTGTAGGATTGTTCGGATAATTGAGCACAATTGCCTTTGTCTTTTCACTAAGTGCAGGCTCAAGAGCTTCTGGGGTCAGTTTAAACTCAGTTTCAGCGCTGGCTGAAACCGGGACTGGAACTCCGCCGGCAAGCAGTACGGCAGGGAGATAGGCAACATAGGAAGGCTGGGCAACAACGACTTCTTCGCCAGGATTGACAGTAGCTCGAATAGCCAGATCCAGAGCCTCGCTGACTCCGGTAGTTACAAGGATTTCAGAAGCTGGATTATAATCCAGGCCGTACCTGTTATAATAGGTCCTGGAAAGGACATCCCTCAATTCCGGAAGCCCGTAGTTGGAGGTATAGGCAGTCTGCCCTTTTTCAAGAGAGTGAATGCACATTTCCCTGATATGCCAAGGAGTTGCAAAATCTGGCTCTCCGACCCCGAGCGAGACAACATCGTCAAGTTCGGTAACAAGGTCAAAAAAGCGCCTAATCCCGGAAGGAGGTAACTTTTTGATTTTATCCCCTACAAATTTTGAAGGATTACATGAAGGTCTCAAAAAAACACCCCGATAAGGAAAGAAAGGTATGTTTGGTTTGTTGTTTTTTTAAATTACGACTTATTGCCGGGTTACTTAAATCGCCCTTTTATTAAAAAAGAAAAGTCGTTTTATAAAGTAATTATAAGGATATGGGCAGCCTTTCAAAGGTTTCCGGCTCGTGCAGGATTACCCCGTCTTCTTTGTATGTCTTGAGGACAAAATGGGTACATGTACCCTGAACCTGGTCAAGCGTTGCTATTTTTTCCGCAACAAAAAAAGCCACGTCTTTCATGGATCTGCCTCTGACAGTCAAAGAGATGTCATGATCTCCTGAAAGCAGTCGAACCGAGCGAACTTCCGGATATTTATAAATTTTTTCCGCAATCGCCTGATAACCTAAGTTACGTTCAAGAGTGACCTTTAACCCGATCACAGCATAAACATAGTTTTCCCCTACAAGGTCCCAGTCAACGATGGCCTTGTAGTGTCGGATAATTCCCGACTTTTCAAGCTTTGAAATCGTCTGGGAAACTTCCTGAACAGACATGCCGGTAAGGGCGGAGATCTCCTCCGGACTTGCTTTGGCATTTTCTTCAAGAATTTCTAAGATCTGTTTTATTTTTTCATCCATGCTGGCCACCGGCATCAGATGTATTCTGAAAATTAGGTTTTATTACTAAAATATTAGTATAAAAGGAATATGAGCCTAATCCGATTCCTAGAATCGTTTGGCTTTTGCCGGGTAAAAAACTTACCCGACACGATCTTGTTGGTGTTTCGTTGGGCTTACTTATTCGATCAGAACGGCGTTTACGACTCCTTCCTGCCCTGGTCTGCTAGTTTCTTTTGCAGTCCCAAGAGAGGTCTTTATTACGGAGCCTTTTGTAAGGATGTCACGCCTAATGTAGTGCTTGTTTGCATCGTTTTCAAGTACGTCATCAATGGAGACTGCAACAGTTTTTCCATCTTTGGGGTTGGTTACGTTTGCGACATTGCACTGAAGAAGCCTAACTTTCCTGTTGCCTCCGCATGTGTGAATATTCTTTCTCTTAATTTCATCGATACGGGTTTCTGCGGATTCACGACCGAGTTCGAATCTGCGCTTCCCACGAGCTGAAATTACTTTTCCTCCGCTTACATTTCTTCTGGAATTACCTTGCCATCTCATACTAAAGCCTCAATATTTTTATTTTTTGATAAAGGGTTTCAGGCAGAGGTCTTATGGCCTCCGGCCTTCGTTTTTTATACAGATTCCCTAATAGATATAGATACCCTGATAGGATATAAGTTGTATATAAGTTGTAGATTATATGAAATATTTAAATGAAGCAGCCCTAAATTACCAAATACCTAAGGTGTCTCATTTGTTATGGTCTTATGATTACAAGTAAGATTGTATAAGAACTTTGCGATTAATCGGGCTGAAAGCTCTTGAATTGAATGTTCATCCAAAGCATCCAAAGCATCCGAAGAGGGACAGAAGCTCTAATCAAGAGATAAAGATTAGAGGAAACGGAAACAGGAAACTAGGGAATGGAAATTAAGATGAATTGGAATAAATTGACACAAATATAAATAGCTATGGATTGGAGAATCTGAAATAGAGAAAAGGCAAAAAGAAATGGCAAAGTTAAGTTATTAGTTAAGCTATTTAGCTTTTTTTTCTTAATTAGGGCAACGAAAGCTAAACCCTATATATAATAATAACAGAAATAAAAATAAAATGAGTTTCTAAAATAGAAACAGAAGGAGAAGAACATCATGACTACGGAAATATCCCTAAATACAATCTGTGGACATAAAACTAAAATAATTGCCACAAAAGAAGGCAAAATAACTCATATTCACATAAAGAGTAGTTGTGAAAAGGTCCGAAAATGGGGGCTTCGCTTTGATATGGGAATGGAAGATCTCATGGGAGGCCCTGAAGGGATACTTGCTAAAAAATCTCAGGAAAACCCGCTGACTCCCACCTGCTATATCCCCACCACAGTGATGAATGCTCTCTGGCTGGAAAATGAAATGATCTCAAAGAACCTAGCCAAAAAAATGGGAAAAATGGAAATTGTTTTTGAAAAGCTGGAATGAGACTGATCATAGCGTTTATTTCTAAAAGCTCTGCACTCCTTGCCGCTTGTCTCCAAGTACTCTGTCCGTAATCTTTATATCCAAAGTAGCTTCTTTTTTAAAATGGTTGTGTATAGATTACACACTACCGAGCAAAGGGCTGAAACCTGCCTCTTTCAAATTCAGATTTCAAGACTCAATTTTCAAAAAAGACCTATGCTGTGAGTTGAATAAAATGGATCTAAAATCAATACACGAATGCGGCTCTGAGCTTATAAAAAGCCTAAAACTCAAAACCTCTCCAGTTGCGGTAAAGCTAATCCCCACAGGAAAGGAAATTCCCAAAGGACTTACGAAAGTGGAGAAAACCCTGCGCCACTGCCAGATGGTTGACAGGGTGCGAAGGACAAAAGAAGAATTTTATTCCTTTGGGGAAGATCAGCAGTGCAAAGGAGGAGCGGCTGCAATGGGACTTGGACAGCTGCCTGCAAAGGTTGCAAGCGGGGAATTTTATTACAAAGGACTCAAACACTTCAGCAACATCAACGCCGCAAGAAGAACCATAGAAAAAGCTCCCATGCTCCCTGCAAATTCCAGCAAAGCTGTGCTTTACGGCGCTCTTGAAAAAGTATCCTTTGAGCCGGACGCTATTGTAATAATCTGCAACCCCAAACAGGTCATGCTCCTCACCCAAGCTGCCTTATATAAAAGCGGAGGCCGAATCAAGCTTGGGTTTTCAGGCAAGCAAAGCGTCTGTTCCGATGGGGTTGTCCAAGCTTGTAGGGATGGCGAAATCGGAATAACCGTCGGCTGCAGTGGAAGTCGGGCTTATACCGAAATTGCAGACGAGGAAATGATTATAGGAATTCCTGCCGAACTTCTTGAAGATATCCTTCAGGGCCTGAAAAAAATCTGCGCCTAAGCAAGCGGAAATATATTTCCTTAATTATTAACTTCTTCTTTGGCTAAGCCCTCCCATTTTCTCTTTTTCTTTATTTATCAGAGCTATTTATCTTACTTTATATATTTCATTATTTTATACCTCTGCTCAGCGAGGGAGCCCTTTTCCGGATAAAAACTTTAATTTAGGGGGGAGTTGATTCCTTAGCAGGTGTAGGATCATGATTAAAGCAGGAATAATAGGAGCCTCAGGCTATACTGGAGGCGAACTTTTACGATTACTTATAAACCACCCCGATATTGAGCCCGTGCTTGCGACATCCCGCAGCCTTGCTGGAAAGCCGGTAACGGAAACTCATCCTCATCTTCAGGGGTTTTTGGAGCTTGAATATGAAAACCCTGATATGGAAGAGGTCCAAAAACGCTGCGATGTTGTTTTCCTTGCAGTTCCTCACAAAACGGCAATGAACTATGTGCCGGAACTGCTTGCTGAAGGAAGCATAAAAGTCGTTGACCTTAGCGCGGACTACAGGCTTGAGGACGGGGTTTTTGAAAAAGTGTATGAAGTAGAGCATCGAGATAAAGGCAGACAAGCCGTCTACGGACTTCCAGAATTACATCCCGAAGTTGCAAAAGAAACTTTTGTTGCAAATCCGGGCTGTTTTCCTACAGGAGCTTCGCTTGCCGCAGCCCCGCTTGCAAAAGCCGGGCTAATAGAACTTGCTGTCTTTGACTCAAAAACCGGAATTTCAGGCTCAGGCTTTAAGCCGAGTGTAAACTCACATTACCCAAATCTTGCAGAAAACGTCATTCCCTATAAATTAACCTCTCACAGGCACAGAGCTGAAATATATCAGGAGTTAAACAGACTTGATACAAAGCTGCAAAACATAAATTTCACCCCCCAAGTGGTGCCTTCGATTCGAGGAATCCTTACCACAGCTCATCTCTTCACAAAAGAGCCGGTCTCATTTGTAAAACTCCAGACTCTTTACCGGGAATTTTATAAGGGAAAGCCTTTCATCAGACTTGTTGAAGGGGTCCCAAGCTTAAGCGCTGTCAGGGGCACAAATTTCTGCGATATAGGCTTTGAAGTGGACCCTGCAACCGGGCGTATCGTAGTAATTTCAGCAATCGACAACCTTGTAAAAGGAGCTTCAGGACAGGCGATTCAGAATATGAATCTCATGCTTGGACTTGAGGAGACCCGGGGGCTCTGGCTGCCTGCAGCAGCCCCTTGAATAAAGTTAAAAAGAAAAGGGAAGGAAAACAATTAAAAAAGGTTCTGGCTTGGAGCTCAGAAGCTTCCAAGCTTCAAAAAAATTATGAATATCACAGGGGTAGAGACAATGAAAGTAAAAGAAATCATGAATACGGCCGTGGTTTTCTGCGGGCCCGGAGACACGGTCCGAGAAACTGCAAAACTATTGAAAGAGAAAAACATTAGTGGAGCTCCCGTACTCGAAAAAGGCAGACTTGTGGGAATTATAAGCGAGGGAGACTTGCTGAAATTCCTGATCCTGCCCGAACAAGGGGGACTCTGGCTCCCCAGTCCTTTTGAGGTCATTGAAGTTCCTATCCGGGAACTCTTAAGCTGGGAGGATACCAAAAAGGTGTTTTCGGATGTGGGGGCAAAGCCAGTCCGGGAAATTATGAAAACCGAAGTGTATACCGTATCCCCCGAAGCCTCCATAGAAGAGGCCTCGGAGCTTATGGTCAGGCAGCGAATCAACAGGCTGCCTGTCATGGAAAATGAAAAAGTGGTGGGAATTATTACCAGAGGAGATATTATACAGGGACTTGCAAAACTCTGAATGAGGCTTTATCCATGAAAGAAATCGAGGGAGGAATCTGCGCCGTCCCCGGAGTTTCCGCGTACGGCATAAAAGAGGGGAAATACGGGCTTTCCGTAATTCTGGCCGAAGGCCCTGCAACAGGCGTGTTTACACGGAATAAAGTCGTGGCTGCGCCTGTTGTGCTGACACGAGAGCGGCTTGAGGCCGGACACAGGCTTTCAGGCCTGATTGTAAATAGTGGAAATGCAAACGCCTTTACGGGAAAAGAAGGTTTTGAGGATGCAAAGGCTATGAGCAGGCTTCTTGCCGAAAAACTCGACCTTGAGCCTGAAGCCATTGGAGTTGCCTCAACAGGAGTAATCGGCCACAGGCTTGACCTTGCCCGAATAAAGGCCCAGCTTCCAAAAGTTATAGCAGGCCTTGAAGCTTCCCCAAAAGGTAGTCTCGCTGCCGCAAAAGCCATAATGACCACGGACACATTTCCAAAAGAAGTTGCAGTCGAACTTGAATCCGGGATAAAAATAGGAGGCCTTGCAAAAGGTTCGGGCATGATTGAGCCTAACATGGGAACCATGCTTTCTTTTATCTATACGGATGCAGATCTACCTGCAGCCCTGCTAAACACAAGCCTTAAAGCAGCTACGGATGAGAGTTTTAATCTGGTAGTCGTCGACGGCGATACCAGTACAAACGATATGGTGCTCTTGACTGCAACAGGCAAATCCGGAATAAAACCCAAGATGGAAGCTTTGGAAGAGTTTCAAGAAGGACTAAACCATGTCCTTTGCTCCCTTGCAAAAAAGGTTGCAGCAGACGGAGAAGGTGCCACAAAACTAATAGAAGTTCGAGTGAGAGGTGCAAAGACGGAAAAGGATGCAAAGCTTGCCGCAAAAGCCGTTGTTCGCTCTCCTCTGGTCAAAACCGCAGTTTTTGGAAAAGATCCAAACTGGGGCAGAGTTATGGCTGCTGTAGGCTATTCTGGAGCTGAACTTGACCCTGAAAAAGTCTCTCTTTCTTTTATGGGAGGAATTGAAGAAGAAAGCGAAGTCAAACTTGTAGAATCCGGAAAAGTATCCGATTCTGCCGGAAGTATTGAAAGCCTGAAAAAGGTAATGGAAAGCAAAGAAATCATAATTACTGTAGAGCTTGGGTTAGGAAAAGCAGCGGCAAGAGCTTGGGGCTGTGACTTTAGCTATGACTACGTCAGGATTAATGCCGAATACACAACCTAAACTCTGGTTTACAAAGCCCCCGATTCTGGGGGCAACCCCTAAAAAACCTTTTGGAGGAAGGCTTTTACAAAGGAGTTATTTAAATTGAAGTAATATGATATCATAATTTTGAGAATAATTTTGAGTTCTGCGGTTTTTATGGATTAAGCCCTGGGGGTTTTTGAGGAAATGGAGTTTGAAGAATGGGAACTACGCCACAAAGAAGCCTTTTTTGAGATAAAAGAGGCTCTTTCCTATCTTGAAGGGATATTTGTAGCCTACAACAGCAATATTGATGCAATCAAACATTTAACTCCAGAAGACCTTTGCCACCTTCTGGAACTTTTTGATCAAGACGCCCTTCAGGAAAGGGTTGAGCTTTACCCAAGAGAAATCAAAGAGCCCCTTGATATCCTTGCAAGACTTTTGCTTTCCATGCGGGAGGGAAAAGCCGCTGAGGTTCCGACCTACACGCCTGAGATCCATTCCTGGCTTAAGGAAAATCTGGGGTTTGATTATGCCCGCATGGGAGGGCAGGCAGGCATAATTACCAACCTGCTGGCAAGGCTTGAACTTAAAAAAGTAGTGGCGTACGTTCCCTGGCTCTCAGAAGAACAGGCTGGATATTTCGCAAATACAAAAAATCTTCTGCATCCAAAAATTGAGAGGGGAAAACTTGTCCTGAAACACCCAAAAGAAGCATTCAAACCGAATATCGGATCCAAGGTCAACTGGATTTTCGAATACTCAAAAGGAATGCTCGTGGATTGCGGGACAGATAAATTCACGGTTCCAAGAGACAACAGGCTTATTCTCTCCTCAAGGCCAAAATGGCTGCGTTTAGAGATGGACCAGCAAATCTATGCAGCACTAGATTCCTTAGGCCCGCTTGACGGAGCGATTCTTTCAGGCTATCAGATGATTAAAGAAGAGTATGAAGACGGCGCAACTTACAGCGATTATGTGGGAAACTCAGTAAAAGCTATTGAAAAACTCAAAGCTTTGAATCCGGGGCTCCGCCTTCATGTCGAACTGACTTCCATACAAAACCGATTGATTCGAAAAACCATCCTGAAAGAAATTATTGCAGGCCGCATCCATTCCCTTGGGCTTGACACTGTAGAAGTTGCAAATGCTTTAAATGTACTTGGAGAGGAGGAACTTTCCTATGCTGTCATAAAGAAAGGAGAAAATGGAATAATTGCGCTATACCAAGGAGCAGTCAGGCTTTTGCAGGCCCTTGCCCTTGAAAGGGTGCATGTGCACTGCCTAGGCTTTTATATCTGCGTGTTGGCCAAAGGGCACCCTCTGAACTTAAAGGGACATAGAAACGCGCTTTTATTTGCCTCCACCCTTGCAGCTACCAAGGCTCTGCACGGCAAGGTCGAAGGGTTGCTTGAAAGTGAAGCGAGTCTAAAGGTTCCGGTTTCTGAAAAAGGCCTTGAAGATCTTGAAAATTTCAAATTATACTGTGTAGGGAGAAAACTTTGTACTCTAGATGAATTTGAATATGGGTATGTCTATGGACGGGATCATAATGCTGTTTTTGTGCCCTCAAAAGTTGTAAGTGAACCTAAAGCTACTGTTGGGATTGGAGATACGATTTCGGCCGGAGCGTTTACGGGAATGTTAGCCCTTATGAAACAAAATCTGGCAGGAAAAGGGAAGAATTCTAAAAGAAAAGAAGGAAGCCAAACTTTGGAAACGAGGGTTTTTTCAGCTTGAGCTTTAAGCAGGGGGTGCCTTTTTCCCAATGAATCCCCTTCAAAATATTTAGGATTAAAACGAAAATGGAGCTAGGCTTATGAACATTCTCTGCGGCTATAACGTAAACATTGACTCGGTATATAGGATTCGAGGAGAGGAATTTACCGAACTTTTGAATTCGAACCCCTTCTTTCAGGCCCGGACTGAAATTCTTAAAAAAATAGAAAAGCCGCCTGAGATGATAAATTCTCTCTCAGACTTTGCAGCAGGACTTGCCCGCTGTATGAAAATGGGCTGCGGAGCTGAATGGCTTGGGCAAAGCCCTCTGGTCCTTGATTTTCTAAAAGATCAATATCTTGAAAAGTCCCTGGTTAGAATGGGCGGAAACGCAGGCATCATGGCAAATGTACTCTCTGAACTCGGAGCCTTTAAAGTCGTTTCAAACATTGCGGTTCCTTCAAAAGCTCAGCTTTCCCTTTTTTCAAAAAAAGGGATTCAGTTTCCGGGGCTGCCCGGAAAAAAACCCAGTACTATTAACACTTCTGCAAAGCTTATCAGGCAAAAAGAAGCCCCAATCCATTTCGTTTTTGATTTTTCAAAAGGAGACCGTTTTTCTCTTTTTGGAAAAGAAGTTTCAATCCCGAGGGAAAATCGTTTCATTGCAAGCTTTGACGAATTGAACCTGAAGCTTTATATTAACCCAGCTTTTGAGAACTATGCCTTGCAGCATATAAAGGAAATGGATGGAGCTCTTCTCTCAGGTTTTCATATTCTGCTTGAAAACTATCCGGAAGGCTTTACCTATCTTGACAGGCTCGAAAAAGCTTTCTCGCAAATAAAGACCTGGAAGACTCAAAACAAAAAACTCGCAGTGCATGTGGAACTAGGACATTTTTCAAGTCTGAGAATAGCCAGAGATGTATTTGTAAAATTTGCTGAAGTTTCCGATAGCCTTGGCATGAATGAAGAAGAACTTGCAATGCTTAAACCCCTGCATAAAATACCACAAGATGAAATAATTAAAAGAAATATCCAGAGGCTTTCAAAAGCTGCCCTGACTCTTGCAGTTGAATACGACCTTTCTCGCCTCCTTATTCATACACGGGAATTTGGATTGAGCGTTTTTAAGGAAAAGAAAGAGCTTAATAATGGTTATGAAGAAATGGACATAGACAGCAAAGAAAATTTGATTCCTAAAAAAGAATTCGAAGCGCTTGATTTTGGGCTCAGCTGTGCAGCTGCCTTTGCAGCTTCCGGAAAACTAAAAGGGAGAAACTTTGTAAAAGAGGTTGCAGCCTCTCTTCCTAGAAGCAATTTTGGAAAAGTCAAAGTCCAAGAATTTCTGGAAGCATTTGAAGGAAAACCTTTCCAAAAAGGAGCCTTTGCTCATTTTGGAGATTATACTCTCTGTATGCTTCCTACTCTTCTTTGTAAAACCC
>JAQUFK010000057.1 GCA_028684695.1 Methanosarcinaceae archaeon
CTCTATATTTAATTTTTGCTCCAAAAGGAGAAAACCCTTGGCTTTCAAGCCAGAAATGAAAAAAGAACTGAGAATAAAGTTCTATTTTAAGCTTTTCCCAACCAGTTTCAGTGAGCCTAGAAAAATTGGATAAGTATTGCAAAAGTCAGCCCTTTCCGGATCAAAGGCCGGAGATTATAGTTTAACATAATATGAAAGAAATCGAGTGCTTCGCACTCGATTAACGACAATATAATAAAAGATACGCTTGATAAAAAGTCTTAAATTTAAAGAGCGGGAGCTATTAAAAAATTCAAGAGTGGATTATTTCTTTTTTAGTGAAGTTGTATAACAAGTATGAAAACTTTCATATATTTCTAGATTTTTTAATTTTATCACATAGGAGTTTCTATTAATAAGGAAAAGAGATTTGATTGTAATATCAATTATAATGATTTTTTCATTAAGTTTTGCTATTTTACTGTTAACCAACAATAACGTACAAAAAATGGATGGAAATCTTGATCTGAAATTGACAACAGAAAAAAGTCAGATAAAAGAGGGTGATACATTTGGTATTAATTTAGTATTGTCCAATATTGGAAATAACACCGTAAATGTTTGGAAAATGAATGAACAAATAAGTTACAATATTCATGTTTATTATCAAAATGGATCCAAAGTACCATACGAGTGTGGAGTAATTCAAAGACCAATGCTAACAAATGAATATCTTATAGAACTTTCCCCCGGAGGATTTATAGAAGATACATTTACTAATTCAAAATGTTGGAACTTAGAAAAAGGTGAATACATAATCAATGCAACATACCAAACCTCCAGTGGCGAAGATATAACCAAACCTTATTGGATAGGAAACATTGAATCAAATAAAGTAATGATTGTAGTTAAATAAGTTACTTAACAATTAATTATGCAGATTGCTTTTAGTTCAACTACTTTTTACTCCTCCGCAAACCTTTTAACCGGAGTTTATAATTTGTAATACAAAACAACATCAAGCGATGCATAATCTGTATGGTATAAAAAATTAATTATGTTTGATCCCAATTCGAAGCATTTTAGTATAAATTAGAAAGACGTATAACTTGACATTGTCAGATTCACTCTTTTTTGGAGCTATTACCTTCTATCTCCTCTAAATATTTCCCCATTTTTCACCTTTATCAATGCAGTAATTAGTTACAATGTCATGTATTTTCACTTCCAAAACTGTATAAGATGTGTACGACCACATTGAAAATGAAGACTTTTTGGAATAGTGAGATCACACAAATTGAAAATTTGTGGGATTTCCAGTGAAACTGGAAAAGAACCAAGCCAAAGGGCTTTCCAACGGGCCGCCCCTGGGATAGGGATCTTCGTAAAGTGGGTCCCACAATTCGTTGCCTTTCCCGTTAGGTATGGATTGTGATATCAGGTTCCTCGGGAATCGGTCGGAGGAAGCTACGAAGTCTTTAGCTTCGTGGCAGTTCACAAATAGCAAATAAAAATACATGCAACATACTAACACATTGGGGTGAATTTCTAAAAAAGAAGGATAATAAAGTTTTTTAGCCCAATTAGAATTTTAATCGAGCTTTATTTGGCCATTAACGCCCGGACCGGGATTCGAACCCGGGTCGGAGCCTCGACAGGGCTCCATGATAGGCCTCTACACCATCCGGACATTTCTGATATATTTTATCCACCCGCGCTGCGAGCAATTCATAAATGCATTTTTGATATATATATCTTTTCCTTCTAAAGCTCTCTCTTTTAGAAGGAATCAGGTCCCGCCTCCCAGACTCGAACCGGGGACATCGCGGTAACTGCGCGAAAATGTGCGATTTCTCGCATGATCCGAACTACAGCCGCGCACTCTACCACTGAGTTAAGGCGGGACAATGAATCATCCCAATCCGAAGCATTTGAACAATGAGTCAGATTCGCACTTAACTAGTGCACCCTCTCCATACTTAATTATTCTATTTATGTTTTTCGCTAGGATTACGAATCTTTGTCAAATAATTGGCAGATGTCCTAAACATTTTTAAGAATCCTCAAACATACTTTTCTATATTACAGGGGATATAATCTCTTTATAGTTCAATTAGAACTACATTACAATAACCTCAAACACAAATATCTTCTAAATATTTCAAGTTTTTATCGGATTTCTGCCGTTTAAATCTCGCATTTACTCAAAGGGGAGGGAAAAGAGAGTGGTTCAGATTTTTACGAGTGCAAATAACTTTGATACGGTTAACGTTAAACTAGGAGAGTCATTTCTGGTAAAACTCCGGGAGGAACCGGCTGAAAGAATATACAGCAAGGAAACAGAGCTTGAAGAAGGCCCTATCTGGAAAATGGAAGCAAGTACAGGCCTCCGGCTTATAAGAAGCGAATTTATTCCGGATATTCCTGACACGACCACTGTGCCCGGAGTCCATGAGTGGGAATATGAAGCTTTTGAGCTAGGGGATCAGAAAATTGAAGGAAAATACCCTATCTACCGTTTCGGAGGCGAAGAAAAATTCAGGCTCAGGATAAAAGTTGAAGAATAAGCAAACTAAAAAGAAGAAGACGAATAAAAATAGAGGAGAAGTAAAAGAAGAAAGAAGATGTAAAGAAGGCCTTAGTCCAGGTCTTAGAAAGTATTTAGTTCGCCATTAATTACCATTTCCGTAATCTTTGTTACGTTTGAAAGCCAATCATCCATAACAACTTCGGCTTCAGCTTGAACCTTTGAAAAGGAGACTCCTTCCTGTGGAATAATCTGAGCACTTGCAACAAGAGGCTGATCAATTGGTTTTCCGATCTGGGAAAGCAATCTTATATACACATCCTCAACTTCTGGAACCGCTTTTACGATATCCTTTGCCATCTGGGTAGAAAGAAGATTATAGATTTTTCCTATATGATTGATAGGATTCTTCCCGCTTGTGGCTTCCATGCTCATGGGTCTATTAGGAGTAATCAGGCCATTGCAGCGATTCCCGCGCCCGACCGAGCCGTCGTCTCCCATTTCTGCGGAGGTTCCGGTAACTGTTAAAAAAACGCTGCCCGTGTTTAGGTTATCAGCAGTATTGAGCTGAACCTTCACGTTGCGCTCTGTATAATTTCCGGCAAGGCCTTCTACATAATCCGTGATTTCTTCAGTCAGATTGATATAGTGGTCAAGGTCATCCACATGCCTGCCTACCATGCCGCAGCAGAGCGTAAGGCTGATATCCTCGCCTTCCCTAAGCCCCATTACCTTGATATCTTCTCCAATTCCTGGAAGTTTTGGCTTAAGATCCGTAATAAGCTGCCTTTCGGTATTGTATACGATCTTTTCGAGTTCGGAAAATGGCGCATGTCCAACTCCAAAAGAAGTATCATTTGCAACCGGTACTCTATCTCTTTGGAAAACGTCTCTAAGGTCTGAAGAACCGGTCCCGAGTTTGCAGTCTAGAATAATATCCTTTTCTAAATCCAAGTTAACAACTGTGTTTTTGAGGAAGTTCCGGGCAGCTTTTAAGGCTACGGATTCGGTTGCAAGCTCGATTCCTTCAAACTCTTTTGTAGCCCTTCCCACAAGCAGAATGTAGATGGGCTGCAAAAGTTCCCCGCCTCCGAACTTCGGGTTAGATCTGCCAGCTACGAGCTGGGTTTCGTCAGTGTTGTGGTGGAGTACTACACCGCATTTGTCAATGTATTCCTTACATAACGCCCGGCTAACCGCTTCGGCAAGCCCGTCTGAGAGACTATCAGGGTGCCCTACCCCTTTCCGCTCAACGAGCTCGATTTGCTGCTTTTCGATGGGAGTCTGTAAAAGCTGTTCTACCTTGATATTTCGGGGCATTTTAATCCTCTTTTTTATTAAATGCTTATAGGAAAAGAAATATTATGTAACAGCTAGATCCCTGGGCTTTTTTATCGAAATATTCACCCGAGCAAACTTGCGCATCTATTTAAAGAACGCTCTAAAGAACGCTCCCACTTTGTGAATTTCGATTTAAGATAGTAGGAATCTGAGCTTTTTTATCGAATCTCTTCTCGAATCAAGCTTTCTGCCGATCCAGCTTATATTAAATATTTCTTAGGGAATATTATATTTTAGATTCTCTTGTTATTTTTCTAATAAATTACTACCTCTATATAATAGTTCCCATCCCATAATAACTGAGAGTAATAGTAATATCCGAAAAACGGGTGAGGTGGCGGTCTTTTTTAAAAAAAGTACACCGAATCTCTACAATTTAATAAAGTTGTATCCAAAAAGCCATCTCAGCCTGAAGAAAAAAGAAGGTATAAAGCAATTAATCTGGATGAGATTCGCATATTACAAACTCTGCATATGTAAAAAGGGAGGCAATCAAAAACTAGAATCATTTTTTTTATTGTTTTCCATATTCTTCAAAAACATTATTTATATAAACATTCCCTTCATTCTGGAATTATAACATGCTTACAAATACCTATATTCATATCCAGGGCGTTGGAAAAACACTTGAACAGAAAATCTGGGCTTCGGGGGTCCAAAACTGGAAAAATTTTAGGGAAATGCAAGAAAATATTCCTATTTCTCCTGCAAAAAAAACCCGAATCCTTAAAGGGATAAAAGAGTCTTCTGAAAGGCTAAAGGCTAGAGATTACTGTTATTTTTCCCAAAAGCTTCCTTCTGCTGAGCACTGGAGGACTTATCCAAAGTTTTCGGATTCCATGGCTTTTGTAGATATTGAAACCACCGGACTTTCTCCAAACAGAGACTGCATAACAGTTGTAGGAATTTATGACGGGAAAGAAGCAAAAACCTTTGTAAAAGGAATAAACCTAGATGAAATTGTCGATGAGTTTGCAAAATACCGCTTATTGGTCTCCTTTAACGGAGCCCGGTTTGACCTTCCTTTCATAAAAGCTGAGTATCCTGAAATCGAATTTGATCAGCTGCACATTGACCTAATGTATCCTCTTAGGCGCCTTGGATACCGGGGAGGACTAAAAAATATAGAGAAACTATTGGGCATCACCCGCAGTGAAAGTACGGATGGCATGAGCGGATTTGAGGCTGTAAGGCTCTGGAAAAAATACGAAAAAGGAGATCGAAAAGCTCTTGAGCTGCTCCTTGAATATAACAAGGAAGATATAGTTAATCTTAAAACGATTATAGAAATGACCTATCCTTATATGGTTAAAAAGACCCTTGAAACCTGCAAACCCTGAGAATTCATTTTCAAAACAATCCAAAACTTAAGCCGGAAAGTCTCTTTTCCTATTTGCTCCAAAAACGCTGTAGAAAACTGATTAGAAGGGGAAATTTTATGACAGCGACTTTGAAATTTGGGGATAAAATCTCAATTGCGGAAGTAAGGAAACTTTCAGCTCTGAAAGACGTTGTTTTTGACCTAGCTTGGTTTGAAAAAGCCAAAGACCGAGAATTGTATTATATGTTTCGGGATCTAGCTAAAAATGAGTCGGAGCTTGAGCTTATAAAGGCCCGGGGCCTAAGGTACGATATCACCCGGATTCCTGCAGGCAGACTTGGAATTGAATATGTAAAAACCCTGGGACACTACCATCCAAAAGTGCCCGGAACCTCTGTTTCTTATCCCGAACTATATCAAGTTCTTAAAGGATCTGCAACCTACCTCTTGCAAAAGCGGGCTCAAAGTCGGGAGGACGGAATTGAGGATTTTGTGGTTGTTGAAGCAAAAGCCGGAGACTGCGTCCTCATTCCTCCAGGCTATGGGCACGTTACTGTAAACGCCTCAAAAGAAGAACTTACTATGGCAAACTGGGTTTGCCGTGACTTTGCTTCCCTTTATGCTCCCATAGGAAAACTTAGAGGAGCTGCCTATTATTTACTTGAAACAGGCTTTGTTAAAAATCCGACCTATAAGAAGCCGCCTCCGATCCGCTTTCTAAAGCCTGGAACTTTAGCAAAAGTCGGGCTGGTTTCGGGAAAAGATATGTACGAGTTGGGAAAGAAGAAGGAAAAACTCGGGTTTTTAACGGCGCCTCAGGATTATCTCTCCTTTTTTGAAGGGGTGTTTGAGCCGGTTTTCTCCAAGCAGCCGCCCCTCTCCAGCTCAAAGCGGGCAGGAAGGAGGAACTAACACATAAATTATAATAGGTATGAATACCTTGAAAGAATTCAAGAGGAATTATGATGGAAAAAAATGGTTGCCGCATTCAGTTTACGTCCTCAAGGATCCGAGACCTTATGTTTCGGACCAGTTTTGATCCAAAGACTATGAAAGGGGATGTCATACTTAACGTATCTATGATTGACAAGGAAAACCTCGCTGATGTACTTGGAATCTTCAAAATGGTTATTTCAAGCGGGCTTTCCGTAAGTCCTTATGTTAAGCTCCTTTCCGAAGGAGAATCCATAGGGGAGCTTAAGGTCGAAAAAGGAAAAGTGGGAATCGGGTCCGTTTGCAGCGTAACCATTGATGGGGTCTTGCTAAAAGCCGGAATTCCTATTAATCCAAAACTAGGAGGCGTTGTTCAAATAAGGAACGGCACTCCGGTTCGTTTCACAGATGTTTTGACCTATGCAAGCACGACTGTAGATCCCCTTGAGGTTTTGATGTCTCAGGGCATTACATCGGTCTCAGAGATGCTCAGAAGCGGATCCGGCAAGATTCTGGCCAACCTCAGAGAAGCGCCCATGATTGCAAGAGACGAAATAGAAAGCCGGCTTGCCGATATGGTAGATGCAGGCTTTAGCGGTATTTTGGAAGTGGGAGAGCCAAACACAAGGGTGCTTGATGTGCCTGTGGAAAGAGATCATTTGGGAATCGTAGTCATTGGAGGGACAAATCCTATGGCTGTTGTTCAAGAATACGGAATTCCCATCGATACGAGTGCGATGTCTCAACTAGTTCCTTTTAAGGAAATGAAGCGCATTGAGGAG
This sequence comes from Methanosarcinaceae archaeon, assembly GCA_028684695.1. GTDB lineage: Archaea > Halobacteriota > Methanosarcinia > Methanosarcinales > Methanosarcinaceae > JAQVBP01. The sequence goes on from JAQUFK010000057.1 coordinate 6,884, forward strand.
CTGATTTGAAATTTGATTTCTATTTTAAGAAGCTTTTAATAAGAATTGAAATCATTAATCCCTAGATGCTCACCAAAAGAATCATACCATGCCTTGATGTGACCCTTGACAAAGCCGGAGGCTCGGTTGTCAAGGGAGTAGAATTCCTAGACCTTAAAGAGGCCGGAGATCCTGTTGAAATGGCAAAACGCTATAATGAGGAAGGGGCAGACGAACTTGTATTTCTGGATATTACGGCCTCTTCTCAAGGGCGAGAGACCATGCTCAATGTAATTGAGAGGACAGCGGATGAAGTGTTTATTCCTCTCACTGTAGGGGGCGGAATTAACAGTATTGAGGCTATAAGGCAAACGCTGCGAGCCGGAGCAGATAAAGTCTCAATCAACACGGCTGCAATTAAGAATCCAGATTTTATCAGGGAAGGAGCCGAGATTTTCGGATCTCAATGTATTGTAACAGCTATCGATTGCAAGCGCAATACCAATCTCAAAGCTAATCCTGAAAAAACCGTCCTTGAGCTTGAAGATGGAACCTTAGCTTGGTACGAAGTTGTCATCTACGGAGGCCGTAAAGGGACGGGAATCGATGCTCTTAAATGGGCTAAAGAAGTTGAAGCTCTCGGAGCCGGAGAAATCCTTCTGACAAGCATTGATAGAGACGGGACCTATGCTGGATACGATCTTCCGATTACAAAGAAACTATCAGAAGAGCTGGATATTCCCATAATCGCATCTGGAGGGGTTGGAAGCCCCGAACATATCTATGAAGGCTTCTCCTCAGGAAAAGCTGATGCTGCACTTGCGGCAAGTATTTTCCATTTCAGAGAATACTCGATTCCGGAAGTAAAGGAATATCTCAGGAAAAGAGATATCCCTGTAAGGCTCTAAATAAAGAAAAGGAGATTATGGAGAAAAGGGGTTGAGTCCCAACCCCAATTTAGTTCCCTTTTTAGGCTTGGATCAGGCTTTGAAATAAACTATAAAAATTACATTTTCAAGGGATATAAGTTCTCCTGATTTTATTTTACATAATAATACAGAAACCTTAATGTATTGTATAATATCTAATATTATTTACTTTTATGAAATCCAAACTAAAAAGCTTGCGAGCTTGGGGGACTTACAGAAAGAGCTATTTTTGAATTATTTTAATTGTTTAAATAACTGGGGGAATTAAAGATAAGCGATACCGAAACCCTAGCAGAGGTTGGAGTAGAAAAAACCTTCGAAGGAATTTTGATAAATATCCGCAACAAAACCAGCGAGAACCTTCTTCTGCACTCTCAGAAACTTGAAAAAGGGATGTTCAAAAAAGGCTATAAATCCCCTGATAAAATTGAGCCTGGAAAAGAAATTTGCTGCAAACTTGTGGCCTGCGAAGGACAATGTGAAGGGGGAGCTGATATTGAAGGCTGGATTAAATATTCATTTGAAAAACAGGGAGGCTCTTGCAAACTCCATTTCAAATACAGGAGAAAAGAAGAACAGTTAACCCATTCCTGTACTTGTCTAGAAGAAGGGGGAAGAGCAATAAGCTGTGAGCATCTGCCCGAAAAACAAAATAAGAAAAAAATTAATTGGACAATAAGCCCTAAAAGCTAAAGTGCAAAAAACCATTAAAGTGAAAGGCTCACTGGATAAACCGGAGCAAAACTTAATTAGCTAGCAGACGCTGTAATCAATTCCAATGACGCCTGCAAAACCGGAACTGCTGGCTCCGGCCGGCAGCCTAAACGCCCTTCGGGCTGCCGTGGAAAACGGAGCAGATGCCGTATACCTAGGAGCACGAGCTTTTAGTGCTCGAGGCTATGCGGCCAATTTTTCGGATAAGGACTTAAAAGAGGCAATAGCCTATGCCCATCTTCGGGGAGTAAAGGTTTATGTCACAGTAAACACGCTTCTTAAGGATAGAGAAATAGAAGAAGCCTTAAAGCTCCTCAGCTTTCTTGAGACAATCGGCGCAGACGCAGTCTTGGTCCAAGACTTGGGCCTTCTTGCCCTCGCAAAAAAATACCTACCCGATTTACCCTTGCATGCAAGTACTCAACTGACGCTTCACAACAGTGAAGGAGCTCTTTTTGCAAAAGAAATGGGTATAGAAAGGGTTGTGCTCTCAAGAGAATGTTCTCTTGAAGAACTCCGGAAGATTAGGGAAAACACGGGGCTGGAAGTTGAAGCCTTTATGCACGGAGCGCTTTGTATCTCCTACTCAGGGCAGTGTCTTATGAGTAGCCTAATAGGAGGGAGGAGTGGAAACAGGGGTTACTGCGCCCAGCCCTGCAGGAAAAAGTATCGTCTGAAAAAGGACGGAAAACAGCTTGATTTTGCAAAAGGAATCGCTTTTGGAAAGGAAAAAAAAGAGAACGAAAGCCTAGGCCCCTACTTACTTAGCCCTAAAGATCTCTCAACAGCTTTCATTTTACCTGCTCTGCTTAAAGCCGGGATTGCAGCCTTCAAACTTGAAGGCAGAATGAAACGTCCAGAATATGTTGCTGGAGTCGTCCGAACTTACCGCCATTTACTTGATCGCTGCTTCAAGGCTCCTGAAACCTATGCAGTCCACCCCGAAGAAGCCGAAACTCTTGAGCAGCTTTTTAATAGGGATTTTACGGAAGGATACTTTTTCAAAAATCCCAGAGGAGCTCTCATGAGTCGGGAAAGACCCTATAATAGGGGTGTTTTTGCAGGGAGAGTTCTCGGTTATGACCGAAGAAAAAAACAGGTCAAGCTTAAGCTTGCAGCCCCTCTTACCGTCGGAGACGGAGTGCTCTTTACTGAGGATTGGAAAAGCTCTTTCAACTGGATGGAAAAAAAACCGGATAAAGAAGAGGGAGGCCTAATCCGCCGCATATACAGGAATGGGAAAAGTGTGAAAGAAGCCGGAGCCGGAACCTGTGTAGAAATTCCATTCAGAAGAGAGCTGCCTGCAGGCTCTGCGGTTTACCGGACTTTTGCAAAGCAGCTTATGGAAAAGCTTGAGAGAAGTTATAGCGCCGAGAGCCAAAACCGGCAAATTCCGGTAAGCCTAAAAGCTGAAATTTCCGAAGGTCAACTCCTTGCCCTCACTCTTTCGGATTTTGATTCTGGATCTGTGAGCCTTAAATCCAAATATCGGGTTGAAAAAGCCCTTAAAAAACCCACGGAAAAAGAACAAATTATTCGACAGTTTTCCAAACTTGGAAATACGGCTTTCCGACCTGAAAAAGTAGAGATTGAAGTGCATGGTAAGGTTTTTGTCCCGATAAAGGAAATCAACCTGCTCAGAACTCGGGCAGTGGCCGAACTTGAGAAACTCCGAGTTTCAAAGGCAAAAAAAGGAAAAGAAACTGGAGCTCTTTTTTTTGGCCCAGATTTTCAGTTGCCCTCCTTTCAGGAAAATCCAGAGAGAAATAAGGCAAAAGAGATAGAAATAAAACAAAGGGAAAAACCTTTGCTTTCAGTCTCCGTGTATTCTCAAAAAGCCCTTAAAGCCGCCCTTGCAGGGGGGGCCGATCTGATCTATTATGGAGAAGGACTTTTTAAGCTCGGGAAAGGAAGCGAGGAAAAATTGAAAAAAAGTCTTGAAGAGGCGGTCCGACTTGTCCGGAAAGCCGGAAAAAAGATTTATTTTATGACTCCTCGTATTGTAAAAGATTCCGAAATGAAAGCTGCAATTAAGCTCCTTTGGGCTGCAAAAAACCTTGGAGCAGAAGGAGTCCTTGTTGCAAATCTCGGAGTGCTCAGGCAGGCAAAAGCCCTAAAACTGCCCTTTATCGGAGACAGCTCTTTAAATGTTTTTAACAGTTATGCTCTGGAATTTTTCAGTCGGGAAGGGGCAGAAAAGATAATTCTTTCTCCAGAGCTTACCCTAAAAGAAATCAAGCTGATCACTGCAAGCGGAAAAGGAGCGGTAGAATGTATTGTTCAAGGGAGGCTGGAGCTTATGCTCTCTGAACATTGTCTGATCGGAGGGCTTTTGGGCGGGGAAAAGTGCTGTTTGGCTCCTTGCAGGACCGGAAATTTCTCCCTTG
>JAQUFK010000211.1 GCA_028684695.1 Methanosarcinaceae archaeon
CAGCGACTACAGTCACCGGGCCGTATATAGACATGAGTTTCTGGCCGGCTACAGGAAGGGGATCGAGTCCAAGTTGGGACAGAGGATAGGCCTGGACTAGCTCTTCTTGAAATTCCCCATAAGCTTTTTCAGGCGGAATTCTTAGGGTCTTTTCTTCTCCTACCTTCATTCCTATGACGCCTTCGTCAAAGCCTTTGATCATCTGCCCGGCTCCCACTGTAAACGAGAGAGGCTCATAGATTCTCTCAACACTAAAGATGCCAGCTTCAATTGCAGTTTCCTTAATAGAAGTATCAAAAACAGTCCCGTCCTCGAGTTTGCCTGTGTAGTCCACTTTTACACGAGCGCCGGTTTTAACAAGGGCTCCTGGCTCGGCTGAAACCTCAGCTCCGGATTCATTTGCAGCAAGGGCTTCCGGAGCTTCAGACTCGTTTGTAACCTTTTGATCCGGAGCTTCAGACTCGTTTGTAACCTTTTGATCCGGAGCTTCAGACTCGTTTGTAATTTTTTGTTCCGGATCCGTACACCCACTTCCGAGGAGAACGCAGCCTATTAAAAAGAGGCAGCTTAGGTAATGAAGAGCTTTTTTCGAAAAGAATTTTCCCTGTCTCATGCTTCCTTCACCGAAACAAGAGTCACCCTGAAAATGAGGGTTTTGCCTGCAAGTTCATGGTTGAAATCCACAACGAAATTTTCAGCTCCAACGGACGTTATGGTCCCTCGAATTCCATTTTCCGTCATAAGCTGTAGACCAATTTCCGGCTTGAAATCCACGCTTGAGATAGGAATTTCCCTTGTAAGCTCTTCACGATATGCACCGTAAGCTTCCTCGGGAGGAATTGAGAGCACTTTTTCTTCTCCTACTTTCATCCCCACAACTCCTCGATCAAAGCCTTTGATCATCTGCCCGCCCCCTACAGTAAAGGAAAGGGGTTCGTAGTTTCTTCCGGCGTTGAATTTTCCGGCCTTAAGAGCAGCCTCTTTTACAGAGGTATCAAAAACCGTGCCATCCTCCAGTTCTCCGATATAATCCACGGATACGAGATCCCCATTTTTAACGGGTTCCGCTGACCCACATTCACTATATTCTTTTACTTCATTCTTTGCCATATAAATCAATAACTCAAAATGAGGGGATATTAAATAAAAGTACTGATGAAACCAAGAAAAAACACGTAAAAATCAAACTCAGGAAAATGCATTAAACATATTCAGGGAATGTGAGGAATCCCAAAGAAGTTTGTAAAAAATGATATTAGGAAATAGAGTAATTCAAAACTAAGAACCTCTTTCCCCTGCCAAACATAGCGCATAAATTATAAAAGATGTCCCGGTTTAGTCGATAAGTTTATATAGCATTGTGTGTTGTACAAGGGATACTGAATTATTAATTAAACAATTTGGGCCGATAGATCAGCGGAAGATCGCTACCTTGGCATGGTAGAGGCCTCGGGTTCAATTCCCGATCGGTCCACTTAAACTGTTTTATTTTAATACTGTTTTAGGTGCAATTTATTGGATTATTTTTCATTTGGATTGTTTTTTCACCCTGTATTTATGCTAAGATTAAGATTCCTTTATAGATTATTTGCTATAATATTCAAAGGAGCTCTAAAATTCTGATCTTAGGAAAAAGGCATTTTTCCAAAAATAATTCCAAAAACAATTCCATAATGTATATCAAGGATTCCGCATTATAATTTGCAATATATCGTTCCTATCCTATATTCAAAACCCCCGGGCTTGAGATTTTTCTTCAGGCAAAGCCCCGAGAGGAGGATAAGAAATTGTCAGAAAACAAAAATTCCAACCCCGCAACCGGCCCCGATATAATAGCCGATGAAGAGCTCAGGCGAAAGATTTCCGAGCATCCTTGCTACGATAAAAGAGCTCAGCACAAATACGGGAGAATCCACCTAGCAGTTGCCCCCAAATGCAATATCCAATGTAACTTCTGCGTGCGGGAGTTTGACTGTGTTAACGAGAGCCGTCCCGGGGTTACGAGCAAGGTGCTCACCCCACAGGAAGCCCTTGAAAAAACTGAACAGGTTCTTCAGGAGTATCCCTTTATTAAGGTCGTGGCAATCGCAGGCCCAGGAGATCCTCTTGCCAATGACGAAACGTTTGAAACATTTGAGCTAATCCGAAAAAAGTTTCCTGAAATTACCCTCTGCATGAGTACAAACGGCTTAAGGCTTCCGGAAAAACTTCCCGAGATGCTAAAGGTAGGAGTTTCCACTCTGACCGTTACGGTAAATGCAATCGATCCTGAAATTCAGGCCCAGATTGTGGATCATATCGTCTATCATGGCAAGGTCTACAAAGGAGTCGAAGCTGCAAAAATTCAGATCAGAAACCAACTCGAAGGCATAAAGGCAGCAGCAGAGGCTGGAATCGTGATCAAGATAAATACGGTGCTCATTCCTGGTATAAATGACAAACACCTGCTTGAAATTGCAAAAAAAATCAATGAGCTCGGGGTCTATATCATGAATATTATGCCCCTAATTACCCAGGGGGCTTTTGCCAACCGAAGAGCCCCAACTGCCGAGGAGCGAAAAGCTGCCCAGGCCGCTTGTGAGCCTTATGTAATGCAG
>JAQUFK010000212.1 GCA_028684695.1 Methanosarcinaceae archaeon
TGAATCCAAAATATTTTCTCAAATTTTGAGTAGCTCAAAAATCCCAAATTCCATTCCTAATTACCCAATAAGGTTACCCAATAAGAGGGGTTAAAAAATAATGGTTTCAAAAAAACTCCCGTTTACAAAAGAAGAAATCCTTAAAATAACGGAAAAATATCCTACTCCATTTCATATCTACGATGAAAAGGCTATCCTAGAAAACGCCCGCCGCTTAAAAGAGGCCTTTAAGGCTGTTTCGGGTTTCAAAGAATTTTTTGCCATAAAAGCGCTTCCAAACCCCTATATCCTCAAGCTTCTCAAAGCCGAAGGCTTCGGAGCTGACTGCAGTTCTCTGCCTGAGTTAATTCTTGCAGAAAAAGCTGGATTGACTGGAGAAGAGATCATGTTCAGTTCAAACGATACTCCAGCCGAGGAGTTTGTAAAAGCAAAAGAGCTTGGCGCCTACATCAACCTGGATGATCTTAGCCATATTGAATATCTCGAAAAACACGCTGGACTTCCAGAAATTGTTTGTTTCAGATATAATCCTGGGCCTCTTAAGGAAGGAAATGCTATTATCGGAACTCCTGAGGAAGCAAAATACGGCTTTACCCGGGAACAGCTTTTTGAAGGCTACAAAATCCTCAAAGAAAAAGGTATAAAGCGTTTTGGACTGCACACAATGGTTGCCTCAAACGAGCTTGATCCTAAATACTTTGTAGAGACTGCCAGGCTCCTTTTTGAATTGATTGTAGAAATTTCAGAAAAAGTTGGCATAACATTTGAGTTCGTAAACCTTGGCGGAGGAATTGGCATTCCTTACAGGCCTGAGCAGGAACCGGTTTCCTATGATGTAATTGCAAAAGGCACAAAAGCAGCCTATGATGAAACCATCAAAGCAAAGGGACTTGCTCCAGTTTCTGTTTTTCTGGAATGCGGAAGAGTTATCACCGGACCCTATGGATATCTTATATCTCAGGTCCGACACCTTAAACATACATATAAAGATTATGTGGGTCTTGATGCCTCTATGGCAAACCTTATGCGTCCCGGAATTTACGGAGCCTACCACCATATAACAGTTCTTGGAAAGGAAAAGAATAAGCCGGATCATATTTATGATGTTACGGGTTCCCTTTGCGAAAACAACGATAAATTCGCAATCAATAGAAACCTTCCAGAAATCGAGGTCGGAGATCTGCTTGCAATCCACGATTCCGGAGCTCACGGCCATGCCATGGGCTTTAACTATAATGGAAAACTCCGCTCAGCCGAACTTCTGCTCCGAGAGGATGGAAGGGTTGTCAGGATTCGAAGAGCCGAAACAATCAAAGATTATTTTGCAACATTGGATTTTGAAGGCTTAAAGGATTTTAAATAAAATCTTTTCTGCTTTTTTTCATTTATTCTCTTTCGTATTTCCTTTTTTCTTTTTTTAAATTATATTTCTTTTCTGCTTTTTTTAAATTATTTATCATAATTATTTTTTCTTTTTTTGATTTATTGTTTGCCTTTTTAGCAATTATTCATCTCAGATTGGTTCGCAACACAAAAAGCACATGAAGCAATAAAAAGAAAGGAACTGCAAATCTGAAACTTGGTTTTTCGGTTTTATGTCTGAAATATTGCATTCCAAGCAAAGCTCCAACCGGCCCAAAAAAAGAAACCCCAATCAGGCTTTTTTCAGAAATCCTCCACATTTTGTTTTTTGCTTTGAACTTGTCCAGCCCATAAAGAGTAAAAGAAAAAGCGTTAAGACAGGCGTAAATAATAGGGATTAGGAATATCATTTTGTTTGGCATGAGTAAGGAATTAATTTCAATAATAATTAAAGGCTGTGATCTCGCTTCTGAAAGCTGAGAGCTCTTATCTTTATTTTAGAATAAATAATACTCAATAAATGAAAAAAGAAAAAATAATTATGATAAATAATTTAAAAAAAGAAAAAAGTAATAAAGGAAAAGCTAAAATATTTCAGCCAAATTTATTAAGGATTTTTGACTACAAAGGTTTTGGCAACCACATCATGCAGACCCCGCTTTTTGTCTGTGAAACCTACCATGAGCCCTCCAATAAGGAACATGAGTCCTATTTCTTTTGTAATGGTTCTTAAGAGCGCTTTGGGCATTGAAAGCTGCTTTCCGGCTTCATCAATAACTTTTAATTTAAAAACTTGCTTTCCAACTGAAGCCTGCATTGAGGAACTTTCCAGAACTGTATAATATAAAATTCCAACCACCAAAGGCCCATATGTAATTTCAATAGAAGAACCCTGCTGAGCAAGCCTTGGGAAAAGTTCTGTAAGAGCCATAAATAAAACATATGTAATAATTCCATCAATAAGCCTTGCTCCCAGACGAATCCAAAAACCTGCGTAATTAAGAGGCTTTGATCTAAATTCAAATTCAGAATTAACTGTATTTTTGTACTCTTCCATATGATTTCTTCCGTATTTCTTCCGTTTTCTTTTTTTAACTGCTCTTTTGCCTTTTTATTCGTCGTACTATCTTTTTACCCCAATAAAGACTTACATAGATAAAAATAATATGTAGCTGAAAAATATAGTTTACCTCTGTTTTTATTGTCAATCCTCTTCTAAGCCAGATCGGA
>JAQUFK010000213.1 GCA_028684695.1 Methanosarcinaceae archaeon
AATTTTGGAAAAGTCAAAGTCCAAGAATTTCTGGAAGCATTTGAAGGAAAACCTTTCCAAAAAGGAGCCTTTGCTCATTTTGGAGATTATACTCTCTGTATGCTTCCTACTCTTCTTTGTAAAACCCCGGTTTCGACTGTAGGGCTTGGAGATACCTTTACAGCAAGTTTTTTTTTAAGGAGATTGGAACTGCATGTACAGGCTTAAAACCTCTCTTTTCAATCTAAACCACAGCCTTGATTGCGGACAGGTTTTTCGCTGGAGCCGGGAAGGAGAACTCTGGACTGGAGTCGTTTTGGGAGAAGTTGTAAGAATTTCTCAGGAAAAGGAAAACGGAACCCTTTTGATAGACTCAAACTTTCCACCCGAGTTTTTCAAGCACTACTTCCGGCTAGATGATGATTTGCCCTTGATTTATAAAAGCATTAACAAAGATCCTTTAATAGAAAGAGCAATTGAAAAATATGCAGGGCTTCGCCTTATTCGACAGGAGCCTTGGGAGTGTCTTATCTCTTACATGCTGGCAACAGCATCAAGCATCCCAACCATACAGAAAAGAATTGTGCGTTTAAGTGAATATTTTGGAGAAGAACTCGAAGAAGGCTATTATGCATTTCCGGGACCAAAAGCTCTTGCTAGAGCCGATTCTGCCCTCCTTGATCAATGTAAAATGGGGTTTAGACGGGACCGAGTGCAGACCGCGGCAAAGCTGGTAAATTCCGGAGAACTGGATCTTGCCTCTCTTTTCGAGATAGATTATGCTTCCGCAAAAAACCGCCTTATGAAACTTCGGGGTATAGGGGAAAAGGTTGCGGACTGCATCCTTCTTTTTGCTTTTGGAAAAATGGAAGCTTTTCCTGTAGATACCCATATCCGGCAGCTTGTCCAGCACTACCATATAGATAATAATTTCATTCAGAAAAGCCCGAGCCTGAGCCGCATGGGAGCTTGGGGCCGGAAATATTTCGGACCCTATTGCGGCTATGCCCAACAATACCTATTTTACCAAAAAAGAATTGAAGGCTTGCTTTCTCTGGATTGAGAAAGAAAAAACTCATTTTTTAGAGCCATTTTTTCAAAAATATCCTGAAACCAGGATCCTCTAATCTTAAAAGCTCTTCGTTTTCCAGAACCTCAAAGCCTTGCCTGACGCTTTTTCCAATGTGCTTTCCAAGAGGGCAATCCGGAAACTTGGCTTTGAGAAGAGTTGCAGCTTCAGGGTATTTTCTTTTGATTTCAGCTACATATCTCCCCTTTTCTATATAAAAAGAAAAGACGTCTTCTTTTTTTTCGTATTTGGCTCTAAATTTTTCCGCATTAGAAGACAACCATACCGGAGGTCCAATATGCTTTTTGACCTTGGGAAGCTTGTTTGAGATAAGTTCGAGCAAAATTATAGTCTTTGTTTTTCCGGCCCAGACTCCGCTTTTGAGATGGGAAAACTCATATTCTTCAAGCAGAGTTACAGCTGCCTGTTCTGATTTGTAGAGCTGAGGGAAAAGCACATCTTCCACAACATCAGGAGTTTTAAAGCTCAAAGCCAGCTGGGCACTTTGTCTGGCCTTGATTTTCTCAGAGATTTCCGCCTCTGTTAAGGGTTTGACCGGAACTGGAAAAAAAGCCTCAAATGTGGGATCTTTAAGAAAAGCTCTGCAAGAGGCCATGAAAAGGCAGAATTTATCCAAGGAAAGAGCTGCGGCTACGTTTCGTTTCGGGTCAGTCGGATCCACCATAACAAGGGGATCCGGGTGAGAAAGTGAGGCATGGGCCTCAAGATCAATAAACTCGCCAGGACTCCAGGAAGCTGCGGCTTTAAGAGTATTTTCAAAAGAGCCGTAATTGATTACCAAAAGTTCTGTTAGATAGCCCGAAAAACCACGGGTTTTGAGTTCCGAGCCATAAACTCCGCTTCCCCGCATGAATTGTTTGAGAAGAAGAACCTCAGCTTCCAGGCCTTTTATTCGTTTTTTTACAAATTCGTTATGAAAAGGGGTTCTGTCAACTGCGGACTTCAGGCTGGAAGTTGAAGCCACCCGAAAACAGGGTACCAGATCAATGTCAAAGCCTTTGTAAATAATATTCAGATAAGGATGCTCAGCATGTCTATCTTCAATGCGGCTTGCGGTTTTTGCAACTTCCCGGGCAACAGCCATCCCTTTTTTTTCAAGGTCAGCTCTGGAAGTCTCCTCCGGAAAACTGATAAAAATATCAATATCATGGGTCCCAGAAAGCCAGGTTCCCCTTGCTGCCGAACCCACCATTTTTGCAAAGACAGCTTTTATCCCCAGGGTTTCGGCGGCTCTATTTACTTTTTCGGCCAATTCGACCTGGACGGCCAGAAGGCGAGTTCTTTCGGATGCATCGGGCCTGATTTTTTCAAGCACCCTCTTTTTTAATTCTTCAGGAATAGTGGTTTCATTTTTCATGGTGGAGCTGGCTCCAGACTCTTTTTTTCACTAATATGCGCTTTTTTGTTTATATTCTTTTTATCTGTAGCTTATACAGCTGTAGCTTATACTTTACTTTTGTTCCAAAATCCGCTTTTTGATCTTATACCTTATGAAATTTCGCACTCTTAAGTAAA
>JAQUFK010000058.1 GCA_028684695.1 Methanosarcinaceae archaeon
GCTGGTTAGAGCATGTACGGCAAATGCTATCGGTTCAAGGGCTTTGGGGCCTGAAGCTTCGGAGATTACGATTGAGCTAATTTTTCTCCCTCCCAAAATACTATATTATCTATTATCCCCCAGTCTTGTAAATAAATATTGATTGTATCTAAATAGGAAGGTTTTATCAAAAATATATTATTTCAAATAAATATATCCTCCCTCCTTTTCACTCCTCCTTTTCAAGCGCCTCAAGGAGAGCCTGTTTATGCAGTTCTGCAGAGGCGTGGATTCCTCCTTCATTTCCCCTGACTGCGCGGCAAGGATATTGCTGGACAAGAAGCCCAGCTTTTGGAGGGGCGGTTTTGACCGAAACTCCTACAAGCTCTTTTGCCATATGCCAGGTGCTTCCGCAAGGGGCTCCTTTGAGAACTTCGACTTTGGATATTTTTCCAGCTTTTGTCTGGACTTTTAGGACAGGCCGACCAAAAAGGGAGGCAAAAGAAGAGTTAAATGGGTTTGCTTCAAGCGTACAGCAGATTTCATCGACTTCGATCTCTATTCCGTATTCTTCCGAAAGTTTATTAAGTTCCGGAACTGAAGCTTTGGCCGGGCCTCCGGGTACAATCAAAGCCCGAACTCCAGCTTTTCCTGCAAGTTTTGCAAGGGCGGAAGTTAAGTCTGGATGGAGAGAATAGGTAATCAAAACTTCTGCATTAAAAACCCTCCGATCAAAGTCCAGCCCCTCCAAAAACGCATCAGGCTCTTCAATAAAACCCGGCAAAAACTCAGGAAGCTCCGTTGATATGACCTCAAGCTCGCTTCGGGTTTTAACGGTTTCAATCAGGCGGTGCCCGTATTTTCCCCTGGTAATTACTCCAATTAAAGTCATGGTTACTTCAAGTTATTTTTATTATTGTTATAAATAATTGCTTATTTTATTCCGATTATTTTTTTTAAATATGGGGTAATTATTTCCGATAGAACTCCATTTCCCCTAAAGAGATTTCCTGTAAAAATTCATTTCCTATAAAAACCCATATTCTGTAAAAACTTATTTATTAGAGAAAAACTAGAAACCCGAAAGAAAACGGCGATCTATATGCGAGGCAAACTGATTACACTTGAAGGCATTGACGGTTCCGGCAAAAGCACAATTGCAAAAAGGCTTTCCAAAAATCCAAAAATTCAGGCTTATTCCCCGATATTTACAAGGGAACCTACTCGAAACACTCTGACTGGAAAAGCCGTTGAGAAGGCAATAGGCTCGAATACCGATCAGCTTGCCGAACTTTTCCTATTTACGGCTGATCATGCGGAGCACGTTGCAAAACTTGTAGGGCCCGCTCTTAAAAGCGGAAAAACCGTAATTTCGGATCGCTATTCCGACAGTCGCTATGCTTACCAGGGCATAACCCTAAAAAACCGGATAAAAGACCCGCTGGCTTGGGTTAGGGATCTGCACAGGGGCTGGACCATTGTGCCTGACCTGACCCTCCTTTTTGACATTTCCCCCAAAACCGCTATTGAGCGTTGTGGAAATCGGGGAGACAAAACCAAATTCGAAAAAATCGAGTTCCTGGCGGGGGTCAAAGATATTTTTCATACCCTTGCCGCAGAAGAGCCAAAACGCTTTGTCCTTATCGATGCCGCCCGGCCGGCAGCCGAAGTTGAGGCTGAGGTTGTGGAAATTATTCTGGAATTTCTTGAAAGGTAAGGCTTGAAAAAGAAGGCTTTTTCAGAGGGGAATTGCCCTCGAAAAGCTTTTTAACTTTCTAAGCTCAAATTGTTATAGAGTCCAGGGGGCCTTTCCAAACATTTCAAAGTTTATTCTCATCAGCAAACTTTATAAGAGTCTCCCCCAAAGCTCTTGTATGGGCGGGGTTTAGATTAAATCTTGATTTTTTATTTCCCCCGCGTTCTTTTGCAATTTCCACATAATCTTTATCGAAGCGCTCGCTGTGAGCAAGGGAAACAGTAAGATACCAGCCTCCTCCCATCTTAATTTCTGCATATCCGTCGCCGCTACTTTTTTCGGGTGTGTTTTCTTCTGTCATAGTATTTAATCCTCATAATTTTTAATTTGTTCTTAATTCCAATATTGGATGTCGGACTATAAAATTTGAACTGCCCTTGAATAAAGCCTCAGAGCTTTTACGCTGCTTTCTATAAAGCTTTCTGAGCTTAACTCAAAATTAACTTTTTTTTACAAATCCTTTCAAACTATTTTAAACCTTTTTCTGGCCTTTTCTGAGTAGGGATAGGGGGATTGCCCCATTATGGATTGCGGTTGCAACAAGTGCTCCTTGCAACCCGATTTTTTCAAGCGTAAAAAGGTCTTCTTGGCTCCGGACCCCGCCTCCAAGGAAGAGCGCAGGCTTTGAAGCCTGGGCCAGTTTTTTAAGAAAAACCGGGTCAAAGCCTGTGGAAGTTCCGACTCGATCCAGATCCAGAAAAATCAGGGCCTTCAGGGGTAACTCATTCAAGAGAGCTATAACTTCAAAAAGATCTTCTGAAATATTCGGGTCCCTTTTCAGCAGCTTTCCGTGTTTGAGATCCAGGCTGACACAGAGTTTTTCAGGATACATAAAAGCCGCCTTGCGGATTCCGGCAAGGGTTCCGGTCTCTGTGCCTATCACTACGCTTTTTGCAAGGGAAAGAGCTTTTTTAAGGTCTTTGACCCCTGAAACTCCAAAGTCAAGCAAAGTTGAGCTCATGTCCGAAACCTTTCGAATAAGATCAGCGTTAAGGTCTGAGATGGAAGAGCGCTCTTTTTCGTCCATTTTTTTTCCTTCCGCTTCCTTCCCGGCCGCTTCTAGAACATTTAGATCTGCAATATAGACTTCAGAGGGCTTTAGGCTCCGGACTATTTCTACGGGATCTGAATTGCTACAGATTTTGCTTGATTCTGAAATTGGAAGGTAAGTTTTTCGGTTTCCGCCTTTTGCATGTACTACAGAGCGGTTAAAAAGATCCATTACAAAAATTACTCGAAACATATTTAACTGATAGTCATATCATCCTATAAAAAGTATAAATTAATAAGGCAGATTGTATAATATCTTCAAAATATTCATTCTTGCCTAAAGACTAGCTTTTAATCGAGATATTATACCCTAAAATAAGAGATCAGAAGGTCAATTTCATGAAACTGCTCATAAGTCCGATAAACAAAGAAGAGGCAATTGTCGCTTCCAAGGGAGGCGCTGACATTGTGGATGTCAAAAATCCAAAAGAAGGTTCCCTTGGCGCAAATTTCCCCTGGGTAATCCGGGATGTAAAAGAAGCCGTAAACGGAAAACAGCCCATCAGCGCAACTATAGGGGACTTTAATTTCAAACCCGGAACGGCTTCTCAAGCTGCTCTTGGAGCTGCAGTTTCGGGTGCCGATTATATAAAAGTTGGACTGTTTGACATCCAGACCGAAGAGCAGGCCCTTGAACTCCTTAATGCGATTGTAAAAGCGGTCAAGGATTTTGATCCTGCAAAAAAAGTAGTTGCTTCCGGGTATTCGGACTACAAACGCATTAACTCTATTTCTCCTCTACTGCTTCCTCCTCTGGTAGCAAAGGCCGGAGCTGATGTTGTTATGGTTGATACGGGGATAAAGGATGGAAAATCAACCTTTGAATTCATGTCTGAAGCGGAACTTAGAAAATTCACCGAATTGGCTCATGCAAACGGACTTGAAAACGCAATTGCAGGCTCCCTTAAGTTTGAAGATCTGCCTGTGCTTGAAAAGATAGGCCCTGATATTATCGGAGTCCGGGGGATGGTCTGTGGGGGCGACCGGAGCACGAGTATCCGGCAGGAACTTGTTGAGAAATTAGTTCGGGAAAGCCGGGCCTGAAAAGTTAAATTTAGAAATTGAGGGCCATTTTTTCAAATCCTAAAGGGGACTATAATATATTTGTGAAAATCCCCCCAAAAGTAAGCTCAAAAGTATAATTGAAGGAAATAAATCAGAGCACGCCTTTTGTGCTTTTTATTTCCTTTCCTTCAATTGTTATAGCCTTTTTTAAAGCATAAGCAAAGCCTTTGAAGAGCGCTTCGATTTTGTGATGGTCATTTTTCCCATAGACGCTTGCATGCATTGTGAATTTGCCGTTTGAGCTTAGGGTTTCAAAGAAATGGGGGACGAGCTGGGTTCCAAAGCGCCCTACATAAGGAGTTGTAAATTCCGCTTTCAGAACAAGATAGCTTCGGCCTCCAAGATCTAGGGTAACGTCTGCTAGAGCCTCATCCATAGGTATTTTTGCAGCTCCGAAACGGGCAATGCCTGCCATGTCTCCGAGCGCTTCAGAAAGGGCTTTTCCAAGCACTATAGCGCTGTCTTCTACCAGATGATGCTCGTCGACATGCAGATCTCCTTTGGCCTCAAGTTTTAGATCGATTTCTCCGTGTCTTGCAAAAGCGTTTAACATATGGTCAAAAAACCCTATCCCTGTATTGATTTCAGCTTTGCCTGTCCCGTCCAGATTAAGCTCGAGGCTAATATCGGTCT
Organism: Methanosarcinaceae archaeon; assembly: GCA_028684695.1. GTDB lineage: Archaea > Halobacteriota > Methanosarcinia > Methanosarcinales > Methanosarcinaceae > JAQVBP01. The sequence continues at coordinate 4,484 of JAQUFK010000058.1, forward strand.
CTTTTGTCTGACGGGAGATTGTTGCTTTTCTCATACTGAATTACCTGTCCTTAAAACCTTAAAGTTTTTCAGTCTTTCTGGACGGCTTTAAGGGCTTCTCTTAAAGTAAACCTATCCATATAAAGAGCACTTCCTACCACAACTCCTGCAGCTCCTATCTTTTTTAGAACCCTAAGATCCTCAAGGGTGCTTACTCCTCCTGATGCAATTACCGGAATCTTTACGGAACGTACAAGCTCTTTGGTTGGGGCTGGGTTTACTCCTTGAAGCAACCCCTCTGAATCAATATTTGTAAAAAGGAGACTTCCTGCGCCTTTTTCTTCAAAGCCCCGTCCCATCTCAACAGGAGTATATTCGGACTCTTCGGTCCAGCCTTTGATTGAAACTTTCCCGTTTTTTGCATCAAGGGCCACGGTTACCTTTTCACTTCCATAGGTTTTAGCAAGCCTTTGCACAAGTTCAGGCGTTTGAAGCGCTGCCGTTCCCAAAATTACTTTTGAGACTCCGAGTTTGAGAAGCTCAGCTGCATCTTCGAAGCTTCGAATGCCTCCTCCTACCTGAACTGCAACGGCTTTTTCAAGACAAAACTTTACAATTTTTTCGATAATAGGAAAATTTATGCGTCTTTCGGCTATTGCCCCGTCAAGGTCAACCAGATGCAAGGTGCTTGCTCCCTGCTGGATCCAGTTTTGAGCAACTTCTAAGGGATCATCCAAGGAAACTAATTCTTTGCCAGGCACGCCCTGTATAAGTTGGACGCACTTTCCTCCTTTCAGATCTACGGCCGGAATTACTTCAAATTTCAAGGTAAATCTCTCCTTTTAATAAGCCCGGGTTTAAGGCATGATTCTTTCAATGGGGATGACCAGAATATCTCTTGCCCCTACTTTTTTAAGATTGTTTACAAGGGTGAAGATCAAAGCCGCATCCACGACCGCATGGACCGCCACAATCGGCTCGCCTGCTTTGCTTGATTCCACTTTCATAATCGTGGGGCCTGACATTCCGGGAAGGACTTCTTTTACGGCTTTAAGGGCTGTTTCGGGAACGTTCATCATAAGATAGCGCCGTTCTTTTGCGTTGAGCACACTTTCAAAGGCGGTTTTGATATCCTGAATCTTTTCTTTGGTTTTGTAGCTTTCTTTGTTTGCGATAAGATACACGCTTGAGGAAAAGACCTGTTCGATAACCCTCAGCCGGTTAAGCATCAGGGTTGTTCCGGAACTGGATATGTCCACAATGGCATCTGCAATTCCTACGTGCGGGGTCATTTCACAGGCACCGCTGACCTTTATGACTTCGACTTTAATTCCTTTTTCTTCAAAGTAGCGGGCCGTAATTTTCGGAAATTCTGTTGCGACCTTTTTTCCTTGCAGGTCTGCCGGGGTCTCAAGCACGGATTCATTAGGCACGGCTAGGACAAGTTTTGCTTTTCCAAATTTGAGGTCAAGTAGGGTTTTGACTTCTGCATCACATTCTGTGACAAGGTCAATTCCCGTAATGCCCACATCGGCGGCTCCGTCCTGAACATATTCAGGAATATCGGCTGCTCTTGCAAAGAGAATACTGATTTCAGGATCGGTGGTTTTCGCAAAGAGTTTGCGACTGGTTCCGTTTATTGGAAGCCCCGCATCATTAAAGATTGAGATGCTGGGTTCATGAAGGCGCCCTTTATTGGGTATTGCAATACGAATCATCTGATTGGTCCTCTGATAGCTGCTCTGCTAAGTTCTAAAATTTCTAAGAGTTTATTTTGAGCTTTTTAAGCTCTCCTAAATGCTCCTGGGAGTTATTATCATCTTAGTTACGCTCTACCAATAAAACGTTTTTCAAGAAGGATGTCCGAGAAGACTCTAGACAGCTAGGCAAATAAGCTCATTTGAGGCTGGAATTTTGAATGTAAAATAAGAAAGCATTTGGGAAAAAAGGTAGGAATTCCTTTTTTTCAGAAAACCCCTGAGGCTTTAGCTCAGGTATAGTTCATGTGAAAAAGGAGGCTCCAAAAACTCTTATCAAAACTCCTACGATAAGTGCAAGGAGTACGGTAAAGAGCACTATAAGAGAGGTATCTTTTCCTCCAAGTTCATGTTTTAAGACTGCAATAGTAGCTACGCAGGGCATGTAGATTGTGGTAATTACTGCAAACTCATACATCTGAAGCGGGGTTAGCACAGCTGCGAAATTGGCAGTGCCTGCAAGTACTGCAAGGATCTGGAGTGCCATCTCTTTTCGGAGAATTCCAAAAACCAAAGCTGTTGCTGCAAAAGCTGGAAGCCCAAGCAGCCCTACAGAGATAGGCTCAACTGCATTCTGAAAGAGATCAAGCAGCCCAAGGGCATCGAGAATTCCTAAAAAAGCGCTTCCTACAATTAGCAAAGGTAAAGCGATATAAACAAATTCCTTGCTTTTTAGCCAAGTCTTTTGAAGTGTGGATTTTAATTCAGGCTTCCTTAAAGGCGCCATTTCCATGATAAACCCACTTCTTTTTCCGGGCAGGCTTTTTCCAAGGATCCGTCCGGTAAGTAAAATAATTATCAACTGCAGAACATAGATTGAAACTGCAGGCCAAAACCCTACATAAACGCCTACAAGCCCCAAGATAATCACAGTCCGGGCTGAGCAGGGAACAAGAGAAATCAAAACTGAGGCGATTCTCTTTTCCCGTTTTGTACCAAGGGCATGCACTGACATGATTGCAGGAACATTGCAGCCAAATCCAAGGACTAGAGGAATTACGGCTCTTCCGTGCAGTCCCAATTTGTGGGTTAGGTTGTCCAAAAGAAAGGCTGCTCTTGTAAGGTAGCCAGAGTCTTCAAAAACTGAAAGAAGAATGTAAAAAACTGCGATATAGGGAATCGCAATAGCAGCTCCGGCTTCTACTCCCCGCAGGGAATAAATAAGGATATTTCGAAGCACGGGATTCATTCCAAGCGTCATTTCTTCAAGAGGCCCTATAAGGAATGGCTCGAAAAAGTCGTCTACGATCAGGCCTTCAAGAAAACCCCCAATTTTAAAGACTGCAAGAAAGGTCAGAAGCAGGGCGGAAATCAGAACTGCAATCCCAAAATGCTGGGAAGTTAAAAAGGCGTCTACTCTATCTTTAAAGGTCTTTTCCGGCTCAAAGCGGGTTACGACTCTATCAACGAGCTGTCCGGCTTCTCCAAACAAATCTCTTGCAACGGTATCCTGAATCGAGGTTGAATGTCTTAGTTCTTGGTATTGCCTGAGTCTTCGAGCAGTGGAAAGCAAGGCGCTTGTTTCGGCCTTTCCAGAGCAGAGCTTTACAAGTTCGGCCTCGTTTAAGAGAGCGCCCATTTTTGCACAAAAAGGAAGGTTTGGAAAAGTCAAATCAAGTTCGGAAAGAGCTTCTCCAACCCAGGCGCTGTATTGGACCCTATGGTATTGCTGCTCTTTTTCTTTTTCAGCCAAGGCAATAAGTATTACTTTATCCAGTCCTTCGCCTTTTGTGGCAACCGTTGGCACCACAGGCAGTCCGAGTAATTCCGAAAGTTTCTTGGCATCAACTCGGATGCCCATTTCTTCGGCCAGATCCACCTGGTTTAGAGCGATTACCATGGGAAGGTCAAGTTCCAGCAGCTGAAGAGTAAGAACAAGGTTGCGTTCAAGCCGACTTGCATCCAGGACATTGACTACAACGTCGGGGCGCTTTAGAAATAGATATTCCCGGGTAACTTTTTCATCTTCACCTGCAGCTCCAAGTGAATATATCCCTGGAAGATCCACAAGCTCAAGAGTTCTGGCTCCGGCCTGTACACTCCCACTTGTAATTTCTATAGTAGTCCCGGGGTAATTCGAAACCTCAACTCCTACCCCAGTAAGCCTTGTAAAAAAGACGCTTTTGCCTACACTTGGATTGCCTATGAAGGCTAAGGTAAGCTCTTTTTCCACCCCTAAGCCTGAAACTTTTCCGGGTTTTTTCCGGGCAGGGGTTGATGAATTTGTAACTATAATTACATCTCCTGAAAATACGGATATTTGCAAATCCGGCTGGAATCAGAGAGGATTTACAAAAATCCTTTTTGCAACTTCTTTTCCGAGAGCCACTTCCGACCCGACCACATTGACAGAAATACTTCCCTGTTTTTGCTTGCGTTTGATCTCAAGCTTTTCTCCAGGCAAAAGCCCAAGCGAATTTAGTCTTTTTTTCGTCTCTTTGGAAAGAGCCACACGAAAAATAGTTCCGCTAGCTCCTTCCTTCATTTCATCAAGAGGAACAAGCGATATTTCAGGGCCTATACTACACCTATCAAGGTTTATTGGGTTTCCGTCCGGACAATAATCCGGCTTTCCGAGATACTCATAAAGCTTTTCAAGTACAGTATCAGAGACCGCATGTTCTAGCTCACAGGCTTCATTGTGAGCGGCTTTTCTATCAAAATCCAGAATTTCAGTAAGAAAGGTTTCAAGGACCTGTTGTTTGCGTTTAAGTTTAAGAGCTTGTTTGGCTCCTTCATAGGTAAATTCCACTCCTTTATAGGGGATGTACTCTACAAGGCCCTGGGCTGAGAGTTTTTTGATCATCTCCGTGACGCTTGGAGGAGAAACGTTTAGCTCCTCTGCTATCTGTGTGGTTTTTGCAGGTCCCTGATTTTTCATGATCAGGTAAAGGATAGTTTCAAGATATTCTTCAACTCGTTCAGCGTACATGAGATCAACCCGCAACAAGGGAAAGAAAGCAATTGAATGAAAGCAATTATAATAATTCAGTGGGTTAGGCAACCCTAAATAAATAGGTTTTGGTTTTCCTATCTGTTTTATAACTGTTAAGGGATAATTTAAAAAGAAGCCGAAATTTGGATTTAAAAAGTGAATCTGAAGTCCTGAAATGATACTAGAAGAAATTTTAAAAGTAAAGGACATTCGAAAGAGAAGTGAGACTGGAAGAGAAGAACGCTTGAATGAGAGATGAGGTTGGAAAGGATGCAAGCTGTAGAAGCCCCTTTCTTTTCCAAGTGCCTGTCTTTCCAAGGCTTCTTTTTTTCTTGCCTTCCCTGAATATTTCAAGTCTTGAGCTCTTTTATAAGGGCGATCTCGTCGCAATCCGGGAATTTCGGACAGTTAACGCACCCGGCCCAGACTTTTCTAGGAAGCCGGTTTTTATCCATGTGTTCAAATTCGAGCTTTTGGAAAAAGCCGGGAACATAGGTAAGGGTAAAAACCTCCTGCATGCCAAGAATTTCCGCTTCTTTAAGGCAGGCCCGTACAAGCTTTGTGCCTATTCCCTTTCTTGCAAATTCCGGTTTTACGGCTAAGGCTCGAATCTCAGCAGTATTTTCCCAGAAGACATGAAGTGCACAGCAGCCTACTATCTGTCCTCCTATCTCACAGACAAAAAAATCCCTTATATTTTCATAGAGCTCACTAAGGGAACGGGCAAGCATGAGCTCTTCCCTCGCATAGCTGTAGATGATACGTTTCATCTCAACAACGTCATGTACCCTGGCTTTCCTGATCACGGCTTTACATCCTTCTTGTTTATTAAAATAAAATCAAAATTCGGAGCAGTCTTTTTTAGGGCTTCTAAAGGAAGCTTTTAGTAAAAAAAGCTTAGCTTATGGCTTCTTAAGTCCTTTTCAAAAAAACAGTCTTTGGAATCAAGCTTTTTTGGAATCAATAGCTTGAAATTCTTATAATAATTTATCCTTAGAAAAAGCTACAGGGAATATTTAATAGAATCTAGCGGGCGCGAAGGGATTTGAACCCCCGGTTTACAGCTTAGGAGGCTGCCGCCTTATCCAGGCTAGGCCACGCGCCCATGATGTTTTTGTAGAGAAATGCGTAGAATCCATTTAAAAATAGGGTTTTTACACCTTCCTCATTTCAGGCAAGTAGTCTAATAACAGACATACCCTCTATATTTAATTTTTGCTCCAAAAGGAGAAAACCCTTGGCTTTCAAGCCAGAAATGAAAAAAGAACTGAGAATAATGTTCTATTTTAAGCTTTTCCCAACCAGTTTCAGTGAGCCTAGAAAAATTAGATAAGTATTGCAAAAGTCAGCCCTTTCCGGATCAAAGGCCGGAGATTATAGTTTAACATAATATAATACCTTTGCCAGAATCCGCAAATTATGACTGTCAGAACAAATAGGAACATCATTCCTTGACAAGGAATTTTTTAATAAAGCTGTGAGGTATGGACTAAAATCGTTGCATAGAATTCCA
>JAQUFK010000214.1 GCA_028684695.1 Methanosarcinaceae archaeon
TTATGGTTTTTCCGGCGTATTTGTATTTTAGAATATTATCCCTGATAAGCTTGGAGCTGACAGGATCAAGCCCAGAAAATGGCTCGTCGAGAATGACTAGATCCGGATTATGGATAAACGCTGAAAGGAACTGGACTTTCTGCTGCATACCTTTGGAGAGCTCTTCTACTTTTTTATTCCTGTGCTCAAAGAGCCCTATAGAAAACAAGAATTCATCAGCCCGTTCCTTACCTAAATTTTTCGGAACGTTCTTAAGTTGAGCTAGATAAACAAGGAGATCTCTGATCTTTATTTTTCGATACAAGCCCCGCTCTTCGGGCAGATAGCCTACTTTATCCCTTACAGCGGGTCCGAGAGAGGTTCCAAAAACTCTAATAGTCCCTTGATCAGGTTTTAAGATATCAAGAAGAAGTCTTATAAGCGTGGTTTTTCCGGCTCCGTTAGGGCCAAGGAGCCCAAAAATTTCCCCTTTTTCAACTGAAAAAGAGATGTTTTCAATAATATTTTTTTCCTCAAAGGCCTTTGATACGCCCTCAAATTCCACAACATGCATCTGCTAATAGAAAGCTTTTCTTTAGGTATAAAGCTTGGCAGGAAGAGAAAAAATGAATTTGGGTCTTTTTACTTAGGCTTTTCTGTTTTAGCCTTTAGATTCCAGGCTATATCCTATCTATGGGCCGATTTACTCTCGGAAAAGAGAGCTTAAGTGCAAAAAAGATTGAGTTTCAAGTGCTTCTAAGGCTTTAGATATACAAATATTAAAGAGGAGTATAACAAAAAGTTAAAGGGGCTTCATTGGGAATTTAGAAGGGGAAAAGAAAAAGACAATACAGAAAAAATAAGTAAGAGAAGGAAGACAGAAATAATTTATTAAGCTTCTCTCCAGGTCCGGCATCCAAGGCCCTTTGAGATGTAAAGAATCCGGCTTCCTGAACGCAGGCTTGCAGGAGATGTATATGAAAATGAAAAGTTCAATAATTGATCTGGCATTTCTTTCGGAGAAAAGAACTAATGTTCTCCTCCTTCTGATGGAAGGGCCCAAAAGCAGCGATGAAATTAAAACGGCTCTTAACGTCAGTTCGACCTCAATAATGCCTCAGATAAAAAAACTCAAAGAAGGCCGTTTGATTATACAAGAAGAGGAGGTTTATAGACTTACGGATATGGGAGAAATAGTAGTTGAAAAAATGGAGCCTCTTCTCAATACCCTCAGAGTCTTTGAGGAAAACTACGATTACTGGGTGGGCCATGATCTGGATGCTATTCCAGATTACCTTATTAACCGAATCGAAGAACTTGGAAACTATTTTTTGCTGGAGCCGGATCTCAATAGACTCTTTGAAGTTCCTGAAGATTTTCGGGAAAATATACTCAATTCCAAGCGAATCCTGACTTTTTTCTCCTATTTTCATCCTCTTTATTTTACCCTTTACTCCGAAATTGCCGGGAAAAATGCTGAAATGGAGCTTATCCTTACCGAAAGAGTCCTTAAAAGAATAGAAGCTGATTATAGGATTCAATTAGAAAAACTTTATAAAGCAAAACAGGTAAAAGTTTATATTTCCGATGAAAATATAACCCTTACAAACGTGGTAACTGATCGCTTTTGCTCTCTTGTCCTCTTTGATAAAAAAGGAAAATTCGATCCTCAGTATATCATGAGTTTCGATGAAAGTGCCTTAAAATGGTGTGAAGACCTCTTTTTGCACTACAAAAAAAGGGCTAAACCTTTAAAGAAAAATTAATCAAATTAAGCAAAGAAAGAATTCGAAAACTAATCAAAGCCTTGATTTCAGCAAGCTCCAGAATCAAAAATTCAACTTTGCATATATTTTTCAATAAGCCTCCGGAATCTGTGAATATCAATGGGTTTTGAGATATAATCAACACATCCCTTTTCTATAAAATGTTCTTCACTGCCTTTCATTGCATGAGCCGTGACCGCAATTACCGGAATCTCGGCGGTAGCGGGGTTAGCTTTAATCTTTTCAAGCACCACAAGCCCATCCATTTTAGGAAGCTGCATATCCAAAAGGATGAGGTCAAACTGCTTTGCCTCAAGCTGTTTAAGGGCCTGGATTCCATCTTCTGCTCCGCATACATCATACCCATAAAATTCCAGCAGATCGAGGATAAGTTCCATGTTCATGGGATTGTCTTCTACTATCAGAATCGCTTTCATTATTAGGACCTCTTTTGAGCGTAAATTCCTTGTCTTATTTGCAGGGTTTTTGCACTTCGGAGCTTGTACAAATTGGCTTTCTTACTTCAAGTTCAGGACATCAAAACCTTTGGATTCAAGTTTAGATTAAAGAAGTTTTACAGCTTTATTCTCATCTACTATGTGAACTGCCCGCTAAATCTAAAGATTTAACGGGCTTCCTGCTTCATACTCCAGAGCGATCTCTGCGAGTCCACAGGCCCTTCCCACCGTTCAGGCGGTGTCAAGTTCCTATCAGATTTTGATCCTGTAATGCAAATTTTTTGATATTTATTGCAGCATTTATATCCCTATCATGGAATGTTCCACATAGAGGACATTTCCATCCCCTATCTTTCAGAGT
>JAQUFK010000059.1 GCA_028684695.1 Methanosarcinaceae archaeon
AGAAGGTCTATAAAGACTCTAATTTGGAAAAAAACGCTTTAAAAAAGAGTGGGCCCGCTGAGACTCGAACTCAGGATCCCCGCCGTGTAAAGGCGATGTCATAACCAACTAGACCACGAGCCCATTTATATCCTAATTATATATCTCTATTTATATTTCCTCTTTTCAAAACGGGAAAAGGAATCTTAATGATTTCCAGCTTTCATTTTTGAAAAGGAATACACCAGCCGGGATTCGAACCCGGGTTCGAGCGTTGGCAACGCCCGGTGATAACCGCTACACTACTGGTGTTCAAAAGAACTTCAAACGAATACAAATTATAATTATTAAATTAGTCTGGTGCCCAGACCCGGATTCGAACCGGGGACAACTGCCTCTTCAGGGCAGCGCTCTCCCACTGAGCTACCTGGGCAAAAGAGCTTATAAAATTTCGGAAAAACTGAATCCGAAAAAGATATCTAACAAGAATTTTATAAAGAAATCGTTTTTCCGTTTTTAAAACCTTCCGAAAACAACTCCGGAAAATTTTTAGTGGGCCCGCTGAGATTCGAACTCAGGACCTCCGCCATGTCAAGGCGACGTCATAACCGTCTAGACCACGAGCCCATTTCTGCTTTATTCCTAACTTTGAACTACAGTGCAACTCCATAGTATGCATAATTGTATATAAATATTTTGGGTCGAGAAAATTAACCTTCTGAGAAATTAGGAAGGGGCACGCAAAAACAAACCTATTCATAAAGCTTGTCCTACTGGAATTTTATAGGATTTTGGAAAGAGGTTTGCAGACTAAAATACTTAGCTGAATAATCCAAAGTAAAAAGACTTAACTGGATTAAAACGGGATAAGACAATTATTTAGAGGAAAAAACATGGAATGCCCAGAGAAGTCTTATAAATGTTCCGGAAAAGGTTTCGGAAAAAGCCGGACTTTTTCAGAAATTCAAGCTAAAATTAAGGCGGGAAAAGCCGTGGTTCTAACGGCCGAAGAAGTTGCATCAAGAGTCAGGGCAGGCGAAAAAGTTGAATTTGAAGACGTTGATGTTATCACAACCGCAACACGCGGCATCATGAGTGGGACTTATGCCGTCTTATCCTTCAAAGTCGCAGAACCCGACAACTTTATCAGAGCTTCTGAAGTCAGCCTTAATGGAATCCCTGCCGTGGTTGGACCCTGCCCCAACGAAAGACTTGGAATCCTAGATCTAATCGTACTTGGAACTGCCCGGAGCAAAACCGACCCTCGCTACGGAGGAGGGCACCTTTTAAGAGAGCTTGTAGAAGGAAAAACAATTTCTGTTGCCGTAAAACCCGCAGCCTCTGAAACTTCCCCTGCCTCAGCTCCCTTTTCAATAAAAACCTCTCTTTCAGAAATGCCTTTTGCAAGGCTTTATGCAACCCGGCATGCTTTCAAAAACTACAAAGCTTTCGTAAACCCCGGAAAAGAGGCTCTAAATACAATATTTCATGTTCTTCCCTTCAAAGGGGATTTTCAGGAAATGACCTTTTGTGGTTGCGGAGCTTTAAATCCCCTTGAAAATGACCCCCACCTCGAAAGCATTGGCATAGGCACAAGAGTGCTTATCAATGGAGCCGAGGGCTTTGTCACGGGCTATGGCACTCGAAGTTCAAAAAATAACCCGAACCTTGCAGGTTTTGCGGAGCTGCGGAACATGGAGCCTGAGTACATGGGAGGTTTTGTAAGCTCGGAAGGCCCTGAAATCATCAACACCTGGGCAGTTCCTCTTCCAATTCTGAATCCTGGAATGCTTGAAAACATCCTAAAACTCGACAAGGAAATTCCTCTCCAGCTCGTGGATCTGGCTGGCAGAACTCCCCTTTGCGAAATCAGCTACGGAGATGTCTGGGATGAAGCTGATTTAAGGGTTCGCTATGAGCCTAAAGCCTGTCTGGAATGTAAAAGCTGCGAGCTGCTCAGACTCTGTCCTATGGAGGCAATCAAAAAAACGAAAACTGGAAAAATAAAACATATCCGCAGTCTCTGCTTCAACTGTGGACTTTGCGTATCCAGATGTCGGGGAGGAGCGTTTAAGGCCAAACTCGGAAGTGTCCACTGTTTGATCGAAGGCTCTTTAAAGGATATACAGGTGACTCTCAGGCAGTCCGATCGGGCAAGGGCTCAGAAGGCTGCAAAGGAACTTAAGAATAAGGTGCTTTCCGGAGAGTTTAGGATAAAGGAAGCCGTGGAGAAAATCAAGTTTGATTGAAAATTTTGATTGAAGCTTTCCTTTAACTTTCCCTCCTTTTAATCAAAAACCGCTTTCTTTTAAGGCACCCATAAAACGCTTTGTGAGCTCTTCAGGGCTGATTGGGATATTCGGAGCTTTCGTATTTCCGGGTTTAAGAATCACATGAATAAAAGAGAGTTCTTCTTGCTCCTTGCACTTTCTGAAAACCTCTACAAGGCTTTTGGAGGTATTGACTTTAAAGGTATTTTCTATCCCACAGGCTTGAGCTAGGATTTCAAGGTCGATATAGCGCAACGCGCAGGTTTCCTGAGAGCCGGTCGAGCCATAAGCTCCGTTATCAAGCCCTATAATAATAAGATTTTTTGGAGCCTTCCTTCCAATTTCCAAAAGGGCATTTGGATTCATTAAAAGACTTCCGTCCCCGTCAAAAACCACGACCTTGCGCTCCGAGCAAAGCGCAAGTCCGAGCCCTATTGCCGAAGCCAAGCCCATAGAGCCAAACATGTAGAAGTTAAGGGCTCGATCCCGAGCCGCGTAAAGTTCCTTGCAGGGAACTCCAAGATTTGCGACAATTATTTCTTCGTCAAGTTCAGCTGCAAGGGCGGATATCGCCTCATTTCGAAGCATTTGAGGTTTGAGAATCTCTTGGGTCAAAGTATACGTACAAATTCTTTCTTTTCCTCTTTCAGGAGCCTTCCAAGCTTTCCAGGCACAACAACCTGACCCTTCCCAGACCTTAGGGGAAATAAGAGCTATATGGGGACGGCGCTCGGAAAAAGCGTCTTCGATAACTTTTTCAAGTAGATCGATTTTTTCAGGCTCCTCAATTAGAGTATATTTGAGACCCGCTCCATATAAAATATTAGGAAGATGAACTCCAAGTGGTATCTGAGCCTCAATTCCTTCCTTATAAACACCTCTCCAACTCGCAAGCACAGGCAGTGGAATTTTGCAAACAAGGTTTAGAGATTCAAGCGCATTTATCATATTTCCTAAGCCTGTACTCTGAATCAGCATCATGGGTTTTGCCCCAGCCAGATAGGCTCCGGCACAGATTCCAACTCCGTTTTCTTCCCGTGTCAGGTTTACTTCATAAAAATTAGTTGAGATTAAGGGGAGCAGGTTTTTAATACGATCGCAAGGAAGCGTTGCCGTAAAGTCTATGCCTTTTTTTTGCAGAATCGCTATAACCTTTGCTTCTGGATTTTCCATTATGCTCACTTCCTGTATCTCTTCAGTTATTATAATTTCTTCAGCTTTTTCAGCTCTTTCTTCAATTTAAACTTCAATTAACTCCTCAAGCGGAACTTCTGGGGTTTTTGCAGTGGCAAGAGGAGAAAGAAACCTTGGAGTCAGATCTTCTTTTAAGCGCTCAACTCCTCCTCCTGCGATATTAAGCAAGATGCAAGCATCTCTTTTAACACTTCCAAGCTCGACAGCTTTTAGAAGAGAAGCCGCTCCTACAGCCGAAGCAGGCAGAAGATCGATTCCTTCAAGCTCTTCAAAGAGTATCTTGGCTTTTAGAGCTTCTTTCATTGTAATCCCGTACATAAGGCCTTGGGTTTCGGAAAGCGCATCATAGAGGCCTCCTATATTCGAGTAAGGAGGAGTTCTATTGGTAAGCACAGTAGCGTAAGTCTCTTTGATCTGCTTTTTTGCATCCATCATGTCAAGTTCGGGAACAAGCTCCCTTCTTCCTGCAGTCCAAGCTCTGTACATGGGAGCAAAAGGTAGATTCTGGGCAAGCTGAAGTTTCGGAAGCTTTGTCCCAAAACGCCCATCTTCTCGGAGTCTAAGAGAGGCTTCCCAAGCAGAAATTCCTCCGGTCCCGCTACCTACAGCCTGAAAATAGTGATCCGGCATCTGCCCAATTGTCACAGCCGCATCAAGCATGACCGTCCCCATCCCATCTCGCCTGGCAACGTTTCGGGCTCCACCTTCAGAAACCATACCAGGGAGTTTTGCAAGCCGATCAGCAAGCTTGATTGCATCCGCATAATCGTTTCCAGGAGCCATCTGGATAAGGTGGACAGACTTACTTGGTTCTTCAGGCAACCACATCTTAGACATCCCAGAATCCGGAACCACAATATAGACCTCCGTTCCGGTAAGAGTTGAGACGTGAGCAAATGCCCGACCCGTATTTCCGGCCGAGGCGAGAACAAGAGCTTTTCTTCCGCTTTCTTTAAGGAGCTGGATAGTAGGATGCGCTTCAAGCTCTTTGAAAGAGCAGGTCTTTATAAAAGCCCCTTTTTCGGGCCAGTATCCACTAAAACCTATGTAGAGCTTTGAAAGCCCTAACTCTTTTGCAAAAGCCTCGCTTTTGTAGGTTATTGGACCAGCTTTGGTTGTAAGCTCTTCTTGGATTGGGAGCCAGGAGTGAAATTTGCCAAGCCCTGGCTGAGCTCTAAGTTTTAGCTGCTTTTCTTTATAATCAGCTCTTAAGAAAGCCTCGTCCCTGTCACAGCCAAGCCGGTATGTCTGACCATAGTCGCGTCCACATTTCAGGCATTTTAATCTGAATCTTCCCATTGCTATCAAGGAAAATTAGGTTTTTTGAATTATATAGGTGTTCCCAAATTGAATGAAAAATGGCCTAATAGGGCCAGATCAACGTGATGATTATCCAAAAGAGGGATTTTAATTATATAAAAGGGTATTTAGGCTTTCTCTTCCACCCTGTAGTAAGTATCCGGGGTCGCTTCGACATTGAAGTAAGCTTTGGATCCATCAGGATCAATAGTTATAAGGCTTTCAAATCTCGTTCCAAGTTTGCGAGAGTCGTGCAGAAAATACTTATTATCTTTTAGCCTTGAAATGTTAGTTATACGAATATCGGCTTCCTCTTTTCCTATCCCTAGAAGCTCAACTTCCTCAAAGTCAAAAAAAAGATCTTTTATTTTTGATTCCAGGTGCTTGCTTCCGAAAAGAAACATATAGGTTTGGGCAAAGGGGCGAGTGAGCTGATAATGGACAGTGACATTAGCATCCGGACCATCGAATTTGATTTCTATCAGATCAAAATGGATGTAATCTCCTTCTCCAATTTGCTCCTTATTTACAATCGGAGAAAGCTCAGTTGCCAGAAGGATTGCTGAGATGAGGATTGCGATTGTGATTATCGCTTTGGGGTTCATGGATACAGAAAGTATTGTTTTCTTTTCTAATAGTTCTTTCCAGCCTTTGTAATAAGGTTTTTCGGAATTTATTTGGGACGAACCAGCTTTTTTCACTTTAGGCTCAGAGGCTCAAAAGTTTATAAGGGGATATAAAGGGATAATACTTAGGATGCAAAACTCCACATGGCAAAAAATGTATATAATGTTGTCCCCTCTCATTAAATAAAAAAATAATTATTGAGGCAAAAAGATGTCAAAACTTAATTTTGTCTGTCCTAAATGTGGAAACACGGAATACGAAATCGGAGAAGTTCACACGACTGGAGGAGGCTTGAGCAAACTCTTTGATGTCCAGAACAAAAAATTCACTCACATAAGCTGCTCTCGCTGCAAATACACCGAGTTTTATAAAGCGGATAGCAGCACCTTGGGAAATATTTTTGATTTATTCACCTGAGCCTAGCTTAAGTAGAAATTAGACAAAGATTAAGAATAAATGCCCAAAGATATATCTAGGAAAGGAAAGAATGGCCGGGCTTGGAGCAAAAGCAAAAAAGGAGTGGAAGAGGGGGGTTGAGCTAAAGAAATGGCAAAGGAGAAGATAAAACCCTTTGCGGAAATCAAACACGAAAAAACGTACCAGATACTTTTGAGCCTTTTTATTGCCACAATTCTCCTTTATTCGTTTTATCAGGGGCAGCTTTTCTGGGGAATTGTAGCTACAGTTCTTATTTTAAGACTGTTTTTGCTTTTGAGACAGGAAAGCTTTTATTTTCGGGAAAGGGAGAAAAACGGGGCAAGAGCAGGAACTTATCTCGGCTCAGAACTTAAAAGAAAAAGACGACTTGCAAACATTGCGATAACCTTATTTGTGCTTTTGCTGCTCCTCTTTTCCTATTATACTTTTCAGCTTCGCTGGGGCATCATTGCAGGGCTTATGATTTTACTCTATTTACATATGTTCCTCTTTTCAGGAGAGCGTTTTTGAAAAGAAAGAACTACTGAAGAGTTATTCCAGAGTAAATATTTAAAAGGCTTCCCCCAGCCGCTCCTTTGTAAGGGCCAGTTCTTTTTGCACCTGCTTGCTTTCAGGCTCTTTTTTAAGGAGATCTTCCTGGATCCTAAGAGCTCTTTTAAGGAAGCCCTGTCCTTTGCTGCGCTCGTCTCCACACTCTTCTTCGAGCCATTCTCCTGAGGACACCGGGCTTTTAATTTCTGTTTTTATCAGGGCAGAGCCAAGTTTGGAAAGCACGCTTGCAAGCTCGGCTTGATAGCTCAGGTTATCAGGGCTGTCTACAAGGAGAGCTGTATAGATTTCTGAGGCTTGGTAGAGGAGAGGTTTTGCAGCTTCAAACGAAGCCATCTCCAGCAGGAGGCCCCCATAATTGTTTAAATTTTCTCCGGCATAGCTGCGAAAGAGGGAATTTTCGGGAGCTATTAAGAGCAGAGCATCATAAATTTCCATAGCGAGTGCGTATTTTTCAGCGGCAGCCTCAAAATTACCTTTTTTCCAAAGTAAATTTCCCAACGTACCAAGAGTCGTGCCTGTATAGTGCTGATAGTCAAGGTTTTGAGGAGCTTTTGAAAGGAGGTTTTCTCCAACTTCAAGAGCACTTTCATAAACTTCCAAGGCTTCTTCATAACGGCTTGCGGAATAAAAAATCCCTCCCTTTGTAAAAAGAATATAATAGAGCGCTTCTGTGGATTCTGCAGCTCTTGCTGCCTTTTCTGATTTATCAAGAGTTTGCAGCGCTTTTTCATATTTCCCTTTTTTAATCAAAGCCACAGCTTTGTGAATCTGCTTTAGCAGGAGGAGGTTTTTTATCTTGCTTCTGGACATAGGAGAGAAGTCCTATTTACATTTTTAAATATTTATCGATACTCTCTCAAGGAGAACAAAAACTAAGCAAAAGTTATAAAATCAAAGGGACATTTTTTGGAATCCAGGATTTAGGTTTTGAACCTGCCATTAAAAAGGCTGACTCGCCTCTTCAAAAAAAAGGAAGCGGATTCCTGTGCGCAGGGCTCCGGTTTTTGAAGCAGGATAGGCTTTTGCCTCTTTGTTAAAAAAGCAAATAGTACTTATATCACAATAGGTTATATAGTACATGTACTGAGACTGGTAAATTATATATATTAGTGATTTATATTAGTGGCAGGAGCATTAGATTGGGTAATTAGAATGTATCCATTAACTTTTGTTAGAACTTGCAGTAAAATACATCTATACATCTTTTTGAGGCGTCTTATTCTTACATCATATTTTTTAAAAAGCGTCAGATATATATCAAGCGATAATCTCTAATTAAACAAATTCTAATTAAGCAAATCTCTAAGTAGTAATTCTGACTTATTTAAGGGCTTATTTAAAAGATTTTCTTAAAATTACATTTATCCAAAATCTCATTTGCCTGAATTGTCATTAGTAACTCTTAATTTAATAACGTAATAATATGTGAGCTAGCCATGGAAAATAATATTAAACCTATAGACGATACCGCACTGGACGAGGACGTTGACCTCGACTTCCAATTTGAGGATACCTCAAGTATAGAGGTTCCAAAGCTTCTGATTGACCAGGTGTTGGGGCAGGAGCATGCGGTGGAAGTCGTTAAAAAGGCAGCAAGCCAGAGGCGGCACATAATGATGATAGGGACTCCGGGAACGGGAAAGTCCCTTCTGGCAAAAGCAATGGCGGAACTTCTTCCCAAGGAGGAACTTAAAGATATTTTAGTTTACCCAAATTTAGAGGATCTAAACAATCCTAAAATCAGGGAAGTTCCGGCCGGAAAGGGCAGAGAAATCGTAATAGCTCACAAAATGGAAGCCAGGAAAAAAGCCCAGGCCCGGAACATGATGATGATGCTTTTTGTCGTGGGCATAATAATTTATTCCTACTTTGTTGCTCAGCTGCTCTGGGGAATTATTGCAGCGCTTATGATCCTGATGCTCACCCGCCAGTTCATGCCAAAAGAAGAAATGATGATTCCAAAACTTGCGGTTTCTAATTTTGAAAAGGAACACGCCCCTTACATCGATTCGACCGGAGCCCACGCAGGAGCTCTTCTTGGAGATGTCAGGCATGATCCATTCCAGTCCGGAGGGCTTGAAACTCCTGCCCACGACCGTGTGGAAGCTGGAGATATTCATAAAGCCCACAAAGGAGTGCTTTTCATTGACGAAATCAATACTCTCAGGCTTGAATCCCAGCAAAGTCTTCTGACTGCACTTCAGGAAAAGGAATATCCAATAACAGGTCAGTCAGAAAGAAGTTCGGGTGCCCTTGTAAAAACT
The DNA here is from genome assembly GCA_028684695.1 of Methanosarcinaceae archaeon. GTDB lineage: Archaea > Halobacteriota > Methanosarcinia > Methanosarcinales > Methanosarcinaceae > JAQVBP01. The sequence goes on from JAQUFK010000059.1 coordinate 8,624, forward strand.
GAACCCGTACCCTGTGACTTTATTATGATTTCGGCTGGAAATCTTGATGCTGTTAAGAAGATGCACCCAGCACTGCGTTCTAGGATAAAGGGGTATGGGTATGAAGTTTTCATGCAGGATTCCATGGAAGATACCCCTGAAAACCGCAGAAAGTTGGTCCGTTTCGTGGCCCAGGAAGTCGTAAGGGACGGGCATATCCCTCACTTTGACCAAAGTGCCGTAAAAGAAATTATTGGGGAAGCTAGAAGAAGAGCAGGGCGAAAAGGGCATCTCACCCTCAAACTCCGAGACCTTGGCGGCCTTGTCAGGGTTGCAGGAGATATAGCTCACTCCGAAGGTGCTCCTTTGGCTAAGGCTAAGCACGTGCTTGCCGCAAAGCGGATTGCAAGATCTATTGAACAGCAGCTTGCAGATAATTATCTGGAAAGGCGTAAAGACTACCAGTCATTTATGAGGGAAGGAGCGGCAGTCGGAAGGGTAAATGGGCTTGCTGTCATGGGAGGAGACTCTGGAATCGTATTGCCCATAGTCGCAGAGGTGACTCCTGCAATTTCAGGGACCGAAGGCCGTATAATTGCAACCGGAAAGCTTAAGATAATCGCAAGAGAAGCGGTTCAGAACGTATCGGCTGTAATTAAAAAAATGACAGGCACGGATATTGCAAATCATGATGTGCATATTCAGTTTGTTGGAACCTATGAAGGTGTGGAAGGAGACAGTGCTTCAATCTCCATTGCAACTTCCGTAATTTCGGCCATCGAGAATATCCCAATTGATCAGACCGTGGCAATGACAGGATCGCGTTCGGTGAGAGGAGACGTATTGCCAGTGGGAGGCGTAACCTATAAAATAGAAGCTGCAGCCCAAGCCGGAATTAAAAAAGTCATTATCCCCAAAGCCAACGAAGCCGATGTTCTGATTGAAGAAGCCTACAGAAAAAAGATTCAGATCATCCCAGTCTCCTCAATTGCCGAGGTTATGGAACACAGTCTTGTAGGCCCCAAAAAGAAGGGAATCATAGAAAAGCTCAAAAACCTGACCAAATTGAATCTCGAAATTCCGGATGTCTCTTCATCCTCAGCTTCAGTCCAAGCTCGAAGTTTATTAAGGCTTGGAAACTAAGCTGACAAACTTAGGTTTGAAATAGCTTGTAAAACTGAGCTTTTGCAAAATCCCGGCTGCTTGGAAGCAGGAAAGCCCCACTTTCCCTTGTGCAAAAGCAGCTGGGACTTTTTTTATATTTTTCAGGGCCTATACAAAAGAAGTATAAGCCTTTATTTATTAAAATAGATTAAAAAAGGAATTCTGGGAATTAAACCTTTTTTCCTGTGTTAGCTAAGATTTAGGTTTTTGGGTTTCAGGGATTTAAGGCATTCCCACAGAGGTTTTTCATGAAAGAAGTTAAGGATAAGATCGATTTTTACGATTGTAGAGTACTTGAGGGCAGTTCCAGCTCTATAATTCTGGATAACGGAAAGATAGAAGAAATATCCAAAAACTATGGTAGAGGAGCTGGCATAAGAGCTCTCTGTGGAGGTTCATGGGGTTATACAACCGTTGAAGGGGACCTGGACCTTAAAAAAGGAGTAGAGGCCGCATCAAAGCTTGCATCTTCTATGAATGCAAACAGCCCTAAAGAAAAAGTTGAACTTGCAGCAGTACTGCCTCCGAAGGTAAAAAACCTGCCAGAGGTAAACCTTGATCCAAGAGATGTACCCATTGAAGAAAAAGTTGCCCTTCTAAAAGATATCGAAGCCTCTGCAAAAGTCAAAGGTGTTCAGAGTACGAAAGTCCTTTACTCGGAGTCGGAGTTCAAACTCGAATACAAAAGTTCCGAAGGCGTAGAAACTACCTATAATCTTTTGAACTGCGGATTTGCAGTCTCAGCTGTGGCTTCAGCAGAAGGCGTATATCAGGCAGGCTGGGAAAGTCGTTTTGGTTATGGCTACGAGCTATTCAAGAAAGAAAA
>JAQUFK010000060.1 GCA_028684695.1 Methanosarcinaceae archaeon
ATAGCCTCCAATTATTATTTCTCTTAAGTTATATCATTCTTACTTTTTAGAGTTATTATTTATTGTTTATTATTATTTTCAGATATATTTTTAAAAAGAGGGCGCCCTTATTTTAGGGCTTTGTTTTGCTCAAGATAGCGGTTTTTGGCTTCCTGAAGGGTTTTGACTGCGACTTTAAACCCTTTCCAACCAAAGACCTCTACTTTTTTGTTTTCAAGACTCTTATAGGTTCCAAAGAAATGAGTAATTTCCTTTAAGAGGTGAGGGGGAACCTGTTCAAGCGTCTCGATATAGTTCCAGAGAGGATCGGTTTTTGGAACACAAAGAAGCTTTTCATCCCGGCCTTTATCATCCTGCATATCAAAAAGTGCAACTGGATGAACCTCAATTACGCAGCCCGGAAAAGTAGGTTCCCAAGTCAAAACCATAGCGTCCAGAGGGTCCCCGTCAAGGGCCAGAGTCTCGGGAAAAAAGCCATACTCGCAAGGATAAACCATTGAAGAAAAAAGCATTCTATCGAATTTGATCACTTTTTTTTCCTTATCATACTCGTATTTGTTCCGGCTCCCCTTTGGAATTTCAATAAGCACGCTTTCAACTTGTCTTTTGGCCATATCAATACTTCAGCCTTCCTGCTTATTAAGAAATTCCCTACAAGGAAAAGAAAGTTTTAAATCCAGAGCTTTTAATAAAATGGGGAAGATTTTAAAAAGCCCAGAGCCCGAAAAGGGCCTCGCTTAAAGCTCAAAGCTGCCTTTTTCCAAAAATTGCAGAACCTATGCGTACCATTGTGGCTCCTTCTTCGATTGCGATTCGATAGTCATTTGACATCCCCATAGAAAGTTCGCAGAAATTGATATTATCCTGATTTTCCTGCTTCATTTCTTCAAAAAGATACTTCATTTTCCTGAAGTAGGGGCGGGTTTGTTCAGGAGAAAGCAAGGGAGGAATACACATAAGGCCTTCTACGCAAACGTTTTTAAGAGAAGGAATCTCAGTTATCGCTTTTTTTATTTCCTCCACTCTGAAGCCGGATTTTTGGGGTTCGTTGCCTATGTTAACCTGCAGATAAACTTTTTGTACTTTGCCAAGGACTCGGGCCCTTTGATCGATCTTCCTTATTAGCTTCAGAGAATCAACCGATTGAATTACATCAAAGAGCTGCACGGCTTTTTTGATTTTATTCGTCTGCAGATGACCTATAAAATGGGATTCACAGGGCAAAAGCTGTGCACATTTTGCTTCAAATTCCTGAACCCGGTTCTCCCCAAGGATGGTAGCTCCAGCTCGAAGAGCTTCGTTTATTCTTTCAGGCTCAACCGTCTTGCTGACGCAAACAAGAGTTGTGTCTCCAATTTCTGCAAGAATTGACTTTATATTGTTATCAACGGACATTGCTGCTCCCAATACTGTTTTTACCCATATTATTAAAAATTAGCTTTACTGCACAAGAGCAGATAAGGCTCCTTAATTTTTGTTTTTACTTCCACTAACTAAAAGCAGGAATTCTATAAAACATTAGAAAAAAATATTTAGATTCGCAAAGCCCTCATTTACAAGAATATTAATATCAGGAAAAAGAGGGCTATTAATTTATTTCTTGTCTTTCTATGCTTTTTTCGATTTTCAATTCAGTTTCCGAAGCGATCCTGGATATTTTAAGGGGATCCTTTTCTAAAATTTCATCTGATATGGATTCTAGCCTCTTAGCAACCTCTTTTTCCTTCGGGACTACTTCAAAAACAGACTTGGAAACCGTTTCTGAAATAGTATTAGAAGAAAGGTTGGAAGAAGTAGGGGAAGCTTCTGAAGAAGTAGGAGTTGAGAAAGCTTCTGAAGACTCTTCAGCTCGCACAATAACTTTTGTCATGGGCTCAACATCCCGAATTTTAGCTTTGCCTATAAGCTCGAGCGTGCCTTCTATTTTTATAAAACCAATAAAACAACCTGGACGAACCTGCACATCCCCCTGACAGTATATGGCTCCAACCTTGGCGTAATCAAGAAGAGAAAGCTCGGAACTAACAACTAGCTTTCCAAAAATCCTGGCCCTGCAACAGAGCAGAGCGCTATTAGCTTTTACATTCCCTCGGACTGTGGCCCCTTTTCCCAGCTCAAGCTTTCCCTCAACTTTCAGATCTTTCCAAAAAGTAACTTCTGAGCCTACAATTACATTTCCATCAAGTACGAGGGCTTCATCAAAATAGGCCCTATTTTCAATTACATAAGTATTGGACTGGGTATGATATTTGATAAAACGCCAGTTCATTAGATCACTCCGGAATACAGGCCCAGATTTTTGAGCTACAAGGCCCTTTTGAGAGGAAAAAACTTTATTGATCAAAACTCGGAGAGTATTTTTATTCCCTTAATATATAACAGCATCGAATACTTTATATTATTTTTAGGGTTTAAGCCAAGCTCTCTTTCTCCTTTTAAACAAGAACTTTCCTCAAAAAGCTTTCCTAGAAGAAAAAGCGAGAAAACATCTAAGAAAAATAAGAAAGAATAAAACAAAAAATTATAAGAGACTAAAACAGAAAAAAAGACTGAAAAATTATCGAAGAGAAAATTTTTCGGTCTTATTCTTCTTATATTACAATTTTTCAGTCCGCTTATTCAACCAGACTGGCAAAAGCGTACTTTGGAAGTACTCTTTCAACTTTGATCTGAACCTCGTCACCAACACTGGTACCGGGGACAAATATTACAAAACCTTCAATACGCGCAATTCCGTCTCCCTGGCGGGCAATATCCTGAATTGTTACTTCGTAGATTTCGCCTTCTTCGACAGGGGCAGACTGACTATCATCATTGAACATTAAAATCATTCCTTTAGTCAAATATGAAGAGTTAAGCGTCGAATTCAAATTCACTCGACAAGGCTTGCAAATGCAAATTTAGGAAGCACTCTGTCAACCTTAATCTTAACTTCATCTCCTACCTTAGTACCCGGAACAAAAATTACAAAACCCTCAATACGGGCAATTCCGTCTCCCTGGCGGGCAATGTCCTGAATTGTTACTTCGTAGATTTCGCCTTCCTCTACAGGAACAGGACGACTCTCATCTCTAAACATTAAAATCATTCCTTTATTAAATTATCTTCATGAACCCTATTCGAAATTATTCGACAAGGCTTGCAAATGCAAACTTAGGGAGTACTCTTTCGACTTTGATCTGAACCTCGTCACCAACACTGGTACCGGGGACAAAAATTACAAAACCTTCAATACGCGCAATACCGTCTCCCTGACGGGCAATATCCTGAATTGTTACGTCGTAAACCTCGCCTTCTTCGACGGGTACAGAGCGATTTTCATCTCTAAACATAAGACCATTCCTTTAAGTTAATTAATCAACTTAAAAAAGCTCTATTTAAACCAGAAAAGCCTCAAAACAGTACTCGAAAAAACCAAACTCAAAAAATCTGATTCGTAAAGTACGCCTTCAACTCCTATATCTGATCCCCAGCAGAGCTTCAGATAAGTTAATCATTGGACATATTCGGACAAGCATATATATAAGTTTTTTCTTTCAAAACAAAAAAGAGAGCTAAAACCCAAAATAGGAAGGGGAGGAGAAGAAAAAACCCGGCTTCAAGCTAAAAAAGAAAGCCTGACCCAACCCATTTCCCTCCTCGTTTTTCACTTGAGGCAAGCTAAGCCCTAGGTCCAGCTTGGCGTCCATTACAAAGTAAGGAAAAATATTCAAAGAAACCCCAATTTAAAACTTCTCCTTGAAGGAGAATTTTTTTCAAAAAATTAGCGAAAAAACCCTTTGCCGCAAATTTTAAATATTAGTTCTGCGATATGAAAGTCGTTCAAAAGCGAGATAAACAATGAGTGGGCCCGTAGCTTAGTCAGGCAGAGCGACGGACTCTTAATCCGTAGGCCGAGGGTTCAAATCCCTTCGGGCCCGCCATATCGCTAAACTTTTTCTAAAAAAATCGGTTTTATACAAGAGTTTTCCTTTACAAAAAGTAAAAAAAGCCTTTGTAAACGAAAAAATAATGTGTGGGCCCGTAGCTTAGTCAGGCAGAGCGACGGACTCTTAATCCGTAGGCCGAGGGTTCAAATCCCTTCGGGCCCGCCAATAGATTGAGTAGATTGAATATTTTAAGCTGTTTTGAAAAATAAAAAGAAATCTTAAGCTATTTTAACTCATTTTTTGGGCAGAGCCCTGAGGTTCGAGGCTAGTTCACTTAATTTTTCGGATAATTCTTAGGCAGAAAAAAACTATTAGATATAATTTTAGGTAGATAAAAACCTTGAAATAGATTGCCCGAGAGGAAGATATAATGCCAAAAGTAAGTGTTGAAATTCCTCAGGAACTCCTAGATGACCTAAACAAGCACGTGGGAGATAATAAAAAGTTTGTCAGTCAATCGGATGCTATTCGCACAGCCATTCGCAAACTACTAGATAGAATGGATGAAGTGGATTTGAGGCACGGAAGACTGGAAAGATAAGTTCTAAACAAGGCAAAAAAAGAAAAACACAAAAAAAAGAATAATTTTTTAAAAAAGAAGCCTCCTGGCCCTCAGACTTTGGCTTTCGGGCAGAAGAGCTTATTCTAAAGATTAAAGATATATTTTAAAGAGATTCTTCAAAAGCTTTGATACCTTGAGCCACATTGGAAAGTAGCCTGAAAGCCATTTTCTGGTTTGGCCAGGAGCCAAGCCCGCAATCCGGCCCTGCATACTTAATCAGGTTTCCAAAACGGCGGTAAGCAAGCCTGAGCCTTTTTGTAATAACTTGAGGGGTTTCCAATTCAGTAACGAGCTCAGAAAGATACTCAGGCTCCTTCCAGACATTGGTATTGTGTTTTTCGTTTAGGATTCCCACAAGCCCGTAGATATCGGTCCTTGCGATTCCAAGCCTCAGGAAGGTATCCGTTTCCTCAAAGCTTTTTTTATCGAGCAGATCAAGGTAAGAAGGAGTCCCTGCAGACTCAACTCCGACTACGTTGATCGTTGGAGTCTGACAGGCAAGGTTAAAGTAAAGAGCGGAGTGCAGATGAATTTCCACATCGGCTCCCCATTTGCTCGCAGCTCTTGAAGCTTCGGTCAGAGCCGAGATAATTTCCTCTTCTTCAAAGGAGAGTTCAGGATTTAACCCTATACTTGGTTCATCTAGGGAGACGGTGGCAATTTCAAAATTTTTTGCAGATTTCATAGCCTTTCGGACAAATTTATTCACACTTTTGGCAAAAAGGGTATAAATATCCGTATAAGCCCTACCTCCAAACTCTTTAAGATAAAGTTCCGTAGGCCCTGTAACGCAGATTCGGGTTTTCAAAGGCTCCCCACACTTTTCCTTATAAGCCTTTGCAACTGTCTCAAGCGCCTCAAGTTCTTCAATCCGGGCGCAATCAAGCTTTACATCAAAAGGACTTTCACAGCAAGCTTCATCCCGAATAACGCTTAGAAACTGCTCGTTCATATCTTGGTACTGAGGATAGGTGGGAATATCTACCCCGGCATCAATTTTCTGCTGGAAAGCGTCATTAATTAATGTAAAAAGCTTTTCGTCTTCGTCCCTGTTTTTAAAAGCGGTTTTTACCCATTCTTTGCTTACATTTTCAGGGAGAGGATAGCTTCCAATATCATCAAAGAGTATTTCGCTCATAAGCACTTAGTTTAGCCGTATAGGATTTATGAGTATTGGCAAAAAATTATATAAAAAGAAATCCGAGCTGAAAAAAAGCTAAAGAAAACCCGAAAAGACAACTTACCCAATCAAACTTGGCTTGAAAAATTAGATAAATATTAAGCTTATTTTAAGAGCTTCTTTCCCAAACTAGAATTATTAAAAGCGTTAATTCCTTTAGCCGTATTCTCAAGCAACTTAAACGCAAGTTCCCTATTTGGCCAAAAAGCAAGTCCACAATCTGGCCCTGCATATTTTACTCGGGCTCCAAGGCTTGCACAAACTTTTTCAAGGCGTTTCTGAATGACTAAAGGCGTTTCTTTTTCCTTTACTATTTTTTGCATATAAGCAGGTTCTTTCCAGGCATTGATCCCGTATTCTTCGTTTAGGCTGCCTATAAGGCCTGAGATATCCGTCCTTGCAACCCCAGGTCGAACAAAGGTCTCCGAAGCTTCAAGCACTTTTCGATCCAGAAGCTCCAGATAAGAGGGCGTAGCAGCGTATTCAAAGCCTAGCACGTTGATGGGAGTTTCACAAACAATTTCGTATTTCAGGGGAGAATGCAGATGAATTTCCACATCAGCTCCCTGCCGCCTAGCATATGTGGAGGCAAGACTAAGCGCAGAGATAATGTCAGGATCAAAAAACTGAATTCTATCATTCATTCCAAGGCTTGGCTCATCCAGAGCCACAAGCGCAATTCGGCAGTGTTTTACGGTCTTAAAAGCCTGCCTGATAAACCGGTCAATGTCAAGGGCCAGATAATGATAAGCATCTTTAAAAGCCGTTTCTCCAAAAGCCTGAAGATAAAGATCGGTTGGACCTGCAACGCAGACCCGGATTTCAAGGGTTTTCCCGCTCGCTTCCCTATAAAGCTTTGCAACCTCATCAACGATTTCAAGTTCCAGGATCTTTGCCTGCTCTTCCTTTACAAGATAGGGCTCAGAGCAGTTTTTTTCGTCCTGTATGATCTCCAAAAACTGTCCGATCATATCCCTGAATTGAGGATAGGTCGGAACTTTCACCCCAAGCTCGATTTTTTTTTGAAAAGCTTCCCGGATAAGCGCAAAAAGTTTTTCGTCCTCGTTTCGCTCTTTGGCTGCGGTCTTTACCCAATTCCGGGTAAGACCCTGAGGAAGAGGCAAACTGCCTCCGTCACTAAAGATGATTCCCTGCATACCCTGTATTTAAGGGGGCTGACCTATTATAAGTATTGGAATTGTTAGGCTTAGCCCGGAAGCTAGCCTTGAAATAGGCTTTAAAAATTATTCGAATTCAGATTGAACATTGTATAAAAGATATAATTGATTGACAAGGCTCTTGCCCCTCTTTTTAAACATTATTCGGACAAAAATTGCTGGAGACAGCACAGAAAAAATGGAAAAAATTAAATACTTTGCGAAAAAACTTGAGTATGTATGGAATAAAGAAGTTGACCAGAAAGCTGGGAAGGGTTCTGAGAATATGGGAAAGGGATTCAGGGAAAGAAAACCAAATGGAAAAGGAATTCCAGAATTTAATAATATCCCGTGCAGGGAAGGAAAAAAGCTTGAAAAGGAAGGCCTGCAAAATGTCGAATTTCTAGAAACCCTAATAAACACCATCCCAGCCCCCATTTTTTATAAAGATAGCAAAGGAAAATACATAGGCTGTAATGAGCTTTTTGCAAAAATGATTATCGGGCTTCCAAAAGAAGCGATCATAGGAAAAGACCTTTTAGAGCTATGTAGTCAGCTTTCCGAAGCTCAGGAACTTCAGAGGCTGGATAAAGAATTATTCAATACAGAAGAAAAGGGAGCTTATGAAAGGAAATTTAGGTGTTCGGACGGAAAAAAAAGAGATTTTGTTGTAATCCGAAACACTTTCAAAAACAAAAAAGGAGAACTTGGAATTTTAGTTGGGGTAATGCAAGAGGTAACCGAGAGGAAACGAGCTGAAGAGACCCTGCTAAATAATATAAGTTTTCTTGAAACCCTACAAGACAACATTCCTAATCCTGTTTTTCAGAGAGACAAAAAAGGAGTATATAGAAGTTGTAATGAAAGGTTTGCAAGGCAAATAATGGCCCTTCCAAAAGAAAGAGTAATAGGACATTCCTTTCAAGAACTCCAGCAGCGGCTGGATTTTAAAACTCAACAAATATTTTATGAATTTGACCCAAAAATACTTCAGGAAGGAACAAGCCAGAGCTATGAGACTGAACAATTTTGTGCAGACGGAATAAAAAGAAATTTTCTCTTCAATAAGGCTGCCTATAAGGACAAAAACGGAAAAATAGCTGGGATTGCTGGGGTAATTACAGATATCAGCAAGCTCAAACGAATCGAAAAAGCGCTTTCAGAAAATATAAATTTTTTAGAAACATTGCTTGACAATATTCCAAATCCTGTTTTTCAAAGAAATAAAGATGGCGTGTATATAAGCTGCAATGAAAAATTCGCAGGCCTTATAGGGCTTTCTAAGAAAGAGCTTATCGGAACCACTTTTCTTACACATCGAACCCGATTTAATAAGAAGATAATAGAAATGTATTATCAGGACAAAGAATCCTTGCTTAAACGGGGAGGAAACCAGCATTATGAAACGGAATTGTATCTCCCTGAAAGTGGAAAAAAAACTTTTCTTTTCACAAAAGCCGCATACAAAGATGATTCCGGAAAAGTGGACGGAATTGTGGGTATGATGACAGATATAACAGAGAGAAAAAAGGAAGAGCAGGAACTAAAAAAGCGATCAGAAGAACTTTCTGAAGCAAAAAAGCGGCTTGATATAGCTCTTGAGGCTACAAAAATGGGGATCTGGGAATGGGACGCTGAGAAGAACACTCTAAGCTGGGATGAGAACCTCTTTAACCTTACAGGTTTGCGCTGGGAAGAATTTGATAGGATAAATGGGGAAGGTAAGTCAAAAAATGGTAAGGAGGAAGGCGCGGCAAGGGATGGAATTTATAGTAAAGTAATCTTAGCTGAAGATAAAAAAAAGGTACAGAAAGCTTTAAAGAAATTAAAAGAAGGAAAAACAGATATCTATGAGCTCGAACACAGTGTAATCAAACCAGACGGGCTTATCCGATATTATTCCGTAAAAGGGCGTGCTTTTCGCAATTCTGAAGGGAAATTGCTTAAAATAATTGGCACAACCCATGATATTACGGAACGCAAGGAGGCAGAAAAGGCCCTCCAGGATAGTGATAATAAATACCGTATTTCTTCGGAACAAACCGGGCATATTATTTACGATATGGATATTCTAAACGGGCGGATAGACTGGGCCGGCGCTATAGAAGAAGTTACAGGCTATGCCCCAAAAGATGTTAGAAATTTCAATATAGAGGTCTTGCAGGAGTATATCCATCCGGAAGATCGGAAAAGAGTTGTTGAAAATTATAAAGAGTTCTGGACACAGGGAAAAGAGAAATTTTGGAATGAGTTCAGACTTAGAAAAAAGGATGGCAGCTATTGTTATGTGGAGGATATGGGGGTTTTTCTAAAGGATGAAAACGGGAAGCCATATAGGGCTATGGGAGTGCATAAAGACGTTAGTGAGAGAAAACTAGCTGAGAAAAAATTACAGGAAAGTGAAGAACGATACCGAACATTTATTCAGAATTTCAGGGGAATTGCCTACCGTTTGGATCTGAATTTTAAGCCTTTATTCATGGGAGGAAATGTAGAAGGGATTACAGGCTATGCCCCTGAAAGCTTTCTTTCCGGAAAAATTAAATGGAAGGAGCTTATCGAGCCTGAAGATCGGGTTTTTATTTATGGAAACAAAGAAGAATTTAACGTAGCTCCGAATCATATGAAAGAAAAGGAGTATCGTCTCCGGCATAGGGACGGAAAGATCCACTGGGTGCGCGAAATAATTCAGAATCTCTCGGATGAAACCGGAGCCTCTTCAGTAATTCAGGGTTCTATTTACGATATTACCGAGGAGAAAATTGCGGAAGAAAAACTCAAAAAAACAGAGGAGATCCGCAAAAAAGAAGTTCATCACCGTGTCAAAAACAATCTGCAGGTAATTAGCAGCCTCTTGGAACTACAGGCCGATAAATTCGAGGACCAGAAAGTCCAGGAGGCTTTCAGAGAAAGTCAAAACCGCATAATCTCGATGGCCATAATCCATGAGGAACTTTACAGGGAACAACCCGGAGACGAAAATAAAGAAAATATTGATTTTGCAGCTTATCTTGAAAAACTTACAGATGAACTGATCCGAACTTATGCGGTAGAAAGCGAAGGGTTGGACCTGAAACTTGCCGCTGACCGAGTATTTTTGGGAATTGATACGTCAATTCCTCTTGGAATTCTTATAAATGAACTGGTTTCAAATGCCCTAAAACACGCTTTTCCAAAAGAAATAAAAGAAAAGAAAAAAAGTAGAAAAAAAGAAATTGAGATCAGGCTTTTAAAACCAGAATATAAAGGGGCTGCATATACCCTTCTTTTTTCAGACAATGGGAAAGGTCTTCCGAAAGGATTTGATTTTAGAAATACTGATTCTCTTGGGCTTCAGCTCGTAAACACCCTTGCAGACCAGCTTGAGGGCAAAATCGAGTTAATTCCCGAAGCAAAAGGCACAAAATACAGGATTGAGTTTAGGGATATTGGAGAAGGACATTAAATTAAAAATAAAAATTTGGATAAAAAGTAAAAGCCAAGATCCGGATTCGAACCGGAATGAAATCGCTCTGCAGGCGATTGCGTAGCCGCTCCGCCATCTTGGCCTGATGTAGTCTCTACTAAAGAACTTATAATATATAAACTTTTAGCTTGAAAAAGGATTCAAGTTTGAGAATATTCAAATGGGTTCCCGCGAAGCGGGAACATAAAGTAGAACAAATAAAAAAGCTAAGCTAATCCAAAAACAAAAGGCTTTGAAATTTTAAAAAACCAAAAGGAAACGGATAAAAAGATAAGTTATAA
>JAQUFK010000215.1 GCA_028684695.1 Methanosarcinaceae archaeon
AGAAAAGCAAGACAGCCTGGAAAGCAGCCTTTACGAAACGAGCCGGCAGCTTAGAGATTGCGAAGAAGGAATTTCCCGCAAAGAAACCCAGCAGGCCGAGATTGCAGGTAGAGATTCAAAACTTTCAGGGCTGCTTGAGGCAAAAAAGGCCGAACTTGAGCAACTTGAAGCGGCCAGACTTGTCCTTAAAAAAGAAATGGATAAGGGAGCTCTGGATAAAGAGAAAAAACAAGATGCTCAAGCCCGGCTTGAAGCAGAAATTACAGAGCTTGAGCTAAAACTTGCGGATTCTCCTCTTCCTGAAATCAATAAAAAAGCCGAATTCGTTGACGAAGAAATCCGAAGACTTGAAGGGAGGATTAGAGATCTTGAAGCCGACTTAAATGCCCTTAGACTTGAGAAAAATTACGTTGAGGAGAAACTTAGAGCTGCCCGGAATCTTATAAAGGAAGTTGAGGAGAAAAAGGGCTCTCACAGAAAAAGAATACAGCTTCTGGAAGCTAAAATTGAAAAAGCTGAGACCTGCCTTGAGACAAAACAGAAACGAGAAGTTGAATTATCAGGCGAACTTAAAGAACTGCAGGAAAAAAGAGCCTGGCTCCAGACCGAACACGCTTCTTTGAAGCGAAAAGCCGGAGCTTCCAGAGTTGCCGTGGAAAAGGCTCAGCAGCAGGTCCTGACCCTTTCTGCAACCCGGACAGCGCTTTTTGATCAGGAAAAACAACTTTCAGAAGAGGTATTGAAAAGGGGAATTGAAGCAGGAGAAGAAGTTCCCTCTTACGAGACTGTAAGTACGCGCATCCGGGCAATCGAAGAAGCCTTGAATAAACTTGAGCCTGTGAATATGCGAGCCATTGCCGAGCATGAAGAAGTCGAAGCCCGATTCTCAGAGCTTCAAGCTCGAAGAGATACTCTCTTTTCCGAAAGAGAAGAGCTCCTGATACGAATCGGGCAATACGAAGATCTTAAAAAAGAAACTTTTATGGAGGCTTATTCCGCAATCAATATCAATTTCGGAGAGATTTTCCATGAGCTTTCCGACGGAGTTGGAGAACTCGTCTTGGACAATCCGGAAGATCCCTTTTCCGGGGGCATGACGCTTCGAGCTCGCCCCAAGGAAAAAACCCTTCAGCGTATCGAGGCCATGTCAGGAGGGGAAAAGAGTCTTACGGCTTTGGCATTCCTTTTTGCAATCCAGCAGTATCGGCCGGCTCCTTTTTATGCCTTTGATGAAATTGATATGTTTCTGGATGGCTGGAATGTGGAAAGGGTTTCTCGAAGAGTTATGAAAGCAGGCTCAAAAGTCCAGTTTATTGTAGTTTCTTTAAGAAAACCCATGATTCAGGCGGCTGCAAGGACTATAGGCGTTACGATGCAGGAAAATAACATAACCAGCATTACGGGGGTTATGCTGAATTGAGCGAATTTTTGGAAATAGCTCAGGCTCAGGAAGACTTTGGGCTAGCTTTTACACTTTCCGAACTAGGAATTGAGCCTGAGGGCTTAAATCTTTCAGAATTTGATACGAGTGAGCCGCTTGGGATTTTGGTCGAACTTGCAAAAAACGGAAGGATTGATCCTTGGGATATTGATATTGTAAAATTAACGGACAGTTTTCTTGGGCGAATCGAGGAGCTAAAGCAGCTTGACTTGCGAGTCTCAAGCCGAACCCTTCTTTATTCTGCAATCCTGCTGCGGATGAAATCAAATGGCATTCTCAGAGAAGAGGAAGCAGAAGAAGAACCTGAACCAGACTTTTTTGAGGACATTGACTTTCCTGAACCCGAAGCTTTTCCAACCCCAAAACTCCCGCTGCGGCGCAAAGCTACGCGGCCTGTAACTTTAGGGGAACTAATTACCGAGCTCAAAAAAGCTGAAAAAGCTCTTTCAAGAAAAAAAGAAAAACAAAGAAAAAGTGAAGCCGAAAAACGGGAAAAACCAACTCCTTTTATGGGAGATGTCCGGGGAATCGCACATGAAGAAGCTATTGTTGAGCGCGTGGGCTTTGTCTGGGAAAAACTTGCCGGAATTTTTGAGACAGAGCAAGTTGCAGCTGTTCCTTTTTCTCACTTGCTAAAAGAAAGTTCGGACAGAATCCTGGATTATATTGCTTTGCTTTTCCTAGCTTCCGAAAAAAAAGTCTGGCTTTTTCAGGAGAAGCTTTTCGAAGAACTTTATATTTATCCCGGAAAAAAATCGGGATTTTCCCCCAAAAAAAAGGTTGAAGCTTCCGAAAAACCTAAACTAAAGAAACAAAAACCAGAGCTTGAGAGGAAAAAAAAGAAAGGAAATAGGCTTGCTCTGGCCTCTAAACCGGAGGGATTTGCAGCCCCAAAACTTTCGGAAAAATCCGCTTCTTTTGAAGCTAAACCCTTTGAAGAATGAGCTACTTAATTAGAGCAGCCTTTTTGAAAAGAGAACCTTTTCTGGCTAAGATGTGAGTTTATGAAGGATGTTGAAATCATAGAAGCCGCACTTTTTGCCGCGGGCAGAGCTGTAAGTCTTGATAGGCTTGTAAA